>CAJMMS010000109.1 GCA_905214675.1 uncultured bacterium | reverse complement strand
CGGATAAATATCCAGATTGATTCCTGTCAGTGTAGGCTTCTTCTGCGCCCGGTACTGGAATGAAAAATCTTTGAATGAAATAACAGGGGATTTTTTTTCAGTCATTTAAACACCTCAAATTTAATACTCACAATAAATAACAAATGCAATAGAAAAAGCCTTTTCACAAGCCAGAACAGCCATATGAGAAGGCTTTATTACTTTTAAGCAACCATCTTATTCCATATCCAGAGAACCTTTTTTTGCAATGGTCTTGGTATATGCCAGAACAAGAAGTCCACCTACGATCACGCCGGTAATGCTGTTGGAAACTGCTGCGAACACACCCTGTGCAAAAACTTTGTTTGCCGGTTCTGCATAGATCAGGATGTCAAGAACAGGAGCTACAACTACCCAGCCGATCACGTGTGCGATCACGTTGGAAACTACAAATACTACAACTTTGCCTTTACCGAACTCGCCGTCCTGAACGTTGAGTTTCTTGGCAAATAATCCGATGACCACACCGACAAATGCAGATGTGATAACCCAGCTCCACCACGGGCTTCCACCCCAGGAAAGATCGATCAGAGCGTGACCGATGAAACCGATCAGTCCGCCTGCAACCGGTCCGTACATAGCAGCCAGAAGTGCAAGTACTGCATACTGAAGGCTGATGTTTGTATTTGGTACCGGGCTCGGTATTGCAACAAAACGTCCGAGTACAAAGAACAATGCTGCGCCGATTCCGACAGCAACTACGGTTTTGATACTGCTGTTGTTTTTCATAATAATATCCTCCTCAAAAAGTTCTGCTCTGGTCATGCCAGAGCCAGTGATAGTATAAGGCTTTTTGACGGATTTTGTCAATGGATTCCAAGTGCTTCTTTTGCAAGTTCATCCACCATATCATTATATTTATCATTAGAATGTCCCTTAACCTTGCGGAATTCAATATGAACACTCTTTTTCGCTTTCTGGTAGAAATCGCGATACGCGATCGTCCCGGCTTTATTTGCCTTCCAGTCGCCGTTGCACCAGCTCGCAATCCCCTGATAATCGTGGTAGATGATAATAGAGGGAATTTTGTGATCCAGAGCGTACTGCATCGCCGCCTCGCTTCCTTTGATCTCACCAGCCACGTTTCGCATCTGTGCCAGCTCCGGGTCGGACATTTTCTGTGAAAACTTTTCTTCTCTTCCATCGATCAGAACGACCATTCCGTAAGAAAATTCTTTCGTGCCTGCGTGGTAACTTCCGTCGACGTAGATTTCTACTGCGTCTGCTGCATTACTGTCTGCCTGCATCCCATTTGCAGCCACCACACTTCCCACACCAGAACCAGAAGCACCAGATATACCTGCCTCCTGCCTAATCCCCAGATACTCCTTCGCTTCCGCTTCCGTCCCAAAACTCTTATATATCGCGCCCGGATACCCCATCACCTGCTTCTTACACTCGTCCCAGGTAAGGAACATCCCGGTCTTTCTTCCCTGTCTTACTGCATAAAATTTCTTCTTTGCCATGCTGCCTCCTG
>CAJMMS010000108.1 GCA_905214675.1 uncultured bacterium | reverse complement strand
AACACTTTTTCCAAAATGATGTTCCCCGCTCATCGTCTTCAGATCCAGATCTTCGATGCATACGATATCATAGAAATTGGTTATCTTTCTTGATTCTTTATGCAAATAATCTTTTCTCTGGTGAGCGATATGTGTATGGATCCGCGCCACTTTTTTCTGTTGTTTTTTGTAACGATTGCTCCCCTTCCGGCAATGACTCAGTTTTCTCTGCGCTTTCGCCAGTTTTTCCTCGCTGTTTCTGAAATAGTGCGGATAACCTGCATGTTTTCCATTGGAATCTACATATAGTTCTTTCATGGAAAAATCGAGTCCGACGGCCTGCCTTATGTTCCTTGTTTCCACTGGCTTTTCTTCACAAAAATACAGAAGAGAAACATAATACCGCCCATCAGCTTCCATACAGACGGATGCACCTTTCAGGCAGGCATCTTCCCGGATCTTACGATGCTGCCGGATCCGGATCCAGCCTGCCTTTGGGAGCTTCAGCTTCCCATCTTTTAACAGGATATTTCCATTTACACTGTTTGTGGTATAGCTTTTAACAGGATTCTTTTTTGACTTGAATTTTGGAAATCCAAACGATGGATCCCGGAAAAAGTTTTTATAAGCAGTCTGCAGATGCAGCTGGGCATTGCACAGAGCAAGGCTGTCCACTTCTTTTAGCCATGGAAACTCTGCCTTATATTTTGCCGGAGTGACCTTCAGGTTTTTTCCGGTCTTTTCATAGCATTCCTTCTTTTCTGCCAGCATTCGGTTATATACAAACCTGACACATCCAAATGTTTTTGCAAACAGTTCCTGCTGTATTTTATTGGGATAGATCCGAAACCGGTATACTACGTTCATGTTTTTTCTCCCCCTGTGTCTCGATGTACTGACGGATCACTTCGATCGGAGCTCCGCCGGCACTCAGGAGGCAGAAGCTCTGACTCCAGAACATTTCCTTCCAGAGCTTCTGCCGGATCTCCGGATACTCTTTTTTGATCAGACGGCTGCTGGCACTTTTATAGGCATTGATAAATTTACTGAGTTCCGACTTCGGATGGGCACGGAACATGATATGGACATGGTCCTCATCGTGATTCCACTCTTCCAGGGTGATATGATATTTGGGCGCAATGTATTCAAAGATTTCTCGTGCGCGATCCGAGATCGGATCATTCAGGACCTTTTTCCGGTACTTTACGACCAGGATCAGATGATAATAGAGTAAAAATACTGAATGTGCATTATTGTCAAGTTCTCTCATATTTATCAGCCTTTCTTTCTATTTCGACTGATTTAATTATATCACAAATGAAATCATTTGTCTATTACATTTCAGAACATTTGTTCTGCTTAATCTGCAATCTATTTTCCCTTCAGGCTTATTCATTGTATGCAGAATTGATGATATAGCACGACTGCAAAAATCAATATATGAGAAGTTTACAATACACAGCACAGCTATGTGCAATAATCTGATATTTACATGCCAACTATGGCACTATGCAAGAGATAGCAATTCATCTCACCACCTATAGAGGTGGGAGAATTCTTGCTGATTCTTGTTAAAAACCGGCTGCATGGACG
>CAJMMS010000107.1 GCA_905214675.1 uncultured bacterium | reverse complement strand
CAAAGTTTCCCTTGAATACCGGACATTCAATTTCCGCCCTTTGAAAATAAGTCCACGTTACACAATACGAATAACACAGGCTGATCCTCTCCGGACAGTCCATCTTACAGTCATGCCGTAAGAAGACGGTGGTTGTTGATATGTTCTGCTCTAGTCACAGATGAGATCCTACAGCATCATGTAAGATGTTACAGGGTCCCGTCTGCTTTCATGCAGATGCTGCTTGTTTTGTTTTATATGCGATATGCCGTTTTTCATATACGATTCGAATCGCATTCTGTAAATTCTTGTGGCTGTATTGGTGTTCCTTACACAATTCCAGTATCTCTCTATCACCTGCCCGTTTTCGGATATTGACAGCACCAACGTGGTCTGCATCATCCTGGTACCCGCAGCTGGTACAGCAGAATCCTTTTGAATGTCGGTTCTCTGCATTCAGATTGCTGCATACCGGGCATACCTGACTTGTAAAATCAGGTGCTACCTCGAAAAAGTCACATCCTTTTTGATTCAGTGCTTCCATCAGCTTTCTTTGAAGCTTTCCCCTGGCAAATGTTGAAAACATTCCATTAACCTTACGGCTCTTATTAAATTCCTTAATATCCAACTTCTCAATCGCAGTCAGTGTATCTTTGGAAATGCTGTCCACATAGGTTGTGACTGATTTCTTGATCTCGTGATCCAGCCGTGCATAGTAGCAGCGTTTTTTACGATATGGTGCTTTTGCCGTCTGAATCATTCGTTCCAGATGATCCATCTTTTTGATGAGAGAACGTCTCACATCCTCTGACAGATCATGTTTTCTCAAAAAGTGTTTAATCTTTCGTTTCTTGTTTCGAAGGCTTGCTAGTTCTGCAAAGGCAGGCTCTACCTCTTCATGATAAAAGTCAATTACCGGACTCATGGAACCGATTGCCCTTCCGTCAGATGTATGAAAACAGTCCGAGATTCCGGTATCCACTCCAATACAATTTGTTGTTGCAGGCTGCTGTCTTGTTGAATCATAAGACCAGCCAATTCGAAGATTCCCTTTTCTCACCTGCATCAGAACAGTTCCTGCCATCTTGTTATTCTGAATCTTATGTAAAAAATGTCTGCTGGTATCAATCGGGATCGTGATTCGCTGTCTTGTTTTTAATGGATTTGTAATAATGATTACATAGGGCATTTTGGTATCCGTAGATTGTTCGATCTTCATTAAGCGTAAGTCCAATGGAACAGATACGAAACAAAGCTTTGGAACACGATACTCCAATGATTTTGATGCATATCGCTCCTGAAACTCCAGCTGCAGATCAGAAAATTCCTTTTCCGACATTTCATGAAGTGTTTTTGCGCAGTCCTCATAAAACGTGCCTTCTATCTGTCGCATTGTTTCTTCCATCTTTTGCTTTGAGCATCCCATGACAGACATCGCAAACAATACTTTTGACTGTGCAAATATCCCCATACCTTCTGACAAAAGATCCAGTCGGATATTATTCAAACGACCCGATACCTGCACTACTGCCGCATCGAATGCATTCTGGCAAAATGCGGAATTGATTCCTTCCGGACGAATGGCTTTTTCAAGCTT
>CAJMMS010000106.1 GCA_905214675.1 uncultured bacterium | reverse complement strand
TGTTTTATCACAATTGGTAACCTTTATTTACTTTCTTTGTTTATCGCAGTAAAATTATAAAGCTTTTCTCTTATACATTCGACAGAAAATGTGCTATAATTTGGAGAATCGTCTTTTTTGTACAAACAAACGTACTGACCGAAAAGACAAAATTAAATAAGGGAAGGGTTATAGAATGTTATCTGTTATTGAATCAGTGAATGCTGCCATAAACAATTTTATCTGGGGCGTTCCTGCAATGATTTGTATTATTGGTGTGGGTCTTTATTTAAGTATCCGCACGAATTTTCTCCAGATCCGGAAATTTCCTTATGCCATCAAGGTAACCATCGGACGTATGCTTCGTAAACGTGAGGCTTCTGATGGAAGTCTGACACCGTTTCAGGCTGTCTGTACCGCCTTGGCTGCTACCGTGGGAACCGGAAATATTGCAGGTGTCGCAGGTGCCATCGCTATCGGAGGACCGGGAGCTGTGTTCTGGATGTGGATTTCCGCAATTCTGGGAATGTGTACGAAGTTTTCCGAGGTAACACTTGCGGTACATTTCCGTGAGACCAATGCCAACGGAGATCTGGTTGGCGGACCAATGTATTACATCAAGAACGGCCTTAAGAAACACTGGCACTGGCTGGCATATCTGTTTTCCGCTTTTGGTGTGCTTACTGTTTTCGGAACCGGAAATGCAACCCAGGTTAATACCATTACAACAGCTATTGATTCTGCACTGATCAATTACAATGTGATCGCTGCAGACAATACTTCTACGGTAAACCTTGTTATGGGGATCATCCTTGCGATTCTTGTGGCAATGATCCTGCTTGGCGGAATCAAAAGGATCGGCCAGGTTACAGAAAAGCTGGTACCGTTTATGGCATTGTTTTATATTATTCTTGCCGTCGGTGTAGTTATCATCAACTGGAAAAATGTTCCGGGGGTTTTCAGCGCTATCATCAGAGGGGCATTTAATCCGGCATCTGTGACAGGCGGCGTAGTAGGAAGCTTTTTCATGAGTATGAAAAAAGGTGTTTCCAGAGGTATTTTTTCCAATGAGGCAGGTCTTGGTACCGGTTCCATCGCACATGCCTGTGCAGACACCAGAAAACCTGTAAAACAGGGATTTTTCGGGATCTTTGAGGTATTCACGGACACGATCGTGATCTGTACGCTGACAGCGCTTGTTATCCTCTGCAGCGGGGTGCCGGTTGGTTATGGCGCAGCAGCAGGAGCGGAGCTTACCATCAGCGGTTTTACCAGTACATACGGAAACTGGGTTTCCATCTTTACAGCAGTTGCCATGTGCTGCTTCGCATTTTCCACTATCATTGGATGGGGACTTTACGGAGCCAGATGTGCGGAGTTCCTTTTTAAGGAAAAAGCTATCAGACCTTTTATGGTACTGTACTCTCTGGTAGCAATCATCGGCGCAACTGTTGACCTTGGACTTCTCTGGAGTATCGCAGAGACCTTCAACGGTCTGATGGCGATCCCTAACCTTATCGCAGTATTCCTGCTTTCCGGTGTGGTTGTAAAGCTTGTGAAGGAGTACTTCGCCGGAGAAGGAAAGAACGCCTGAAGGAGTTTTTGAAAAAAAAACTTGACTATCAAAACAAACAGAGTTAGAATTGATTTAACTCATTAAAGAGTTAACACATAACAGAAGTAAATTCCATGAAGGGAATCAGTAAAGACAGAGGAACCGTCTTCAGAGAGCTGTGACTGGTGTGATGCAGCGTCGGAACTGCCTTGAATATCATCCCTGAGAAGGAAAGCCGAAAGTTTCAGACAAGTAAGTAGGTTTTCACGGGTACTTCCCGTTACAGAAGTCGCGTATGCCGGTACGTTGCAGAATCGTACTTGTTTCAATGGAGAAACAGGGTGG
>CAJMMS010000105.1 GCA_905214675.1 uncultured bacterium | reverse complement strand
TCATTCAGCTGCGCTTTTGCATCGGCAAGCTGTGTCTCGCCATCTGCGATCTGCTGCTTTGCATCCGCAAGCTCTGCTTCTCCATCCGTAATCTGCTGCTTTGCTTTTTCCAGTTCTTCGGCTGCCTTGCTTTTCCCACTCTCCAGCTCTTTTTTCGCATCCTCCAGTTCCTGCGATTTTTCATTCACTGTCTTCTCTGAATCAGCAAGCTTTTCATTTGCCTCATCTACGATTTCCTGTTTGCGGACTGCACAGCGTTCTTCTTCGATTGCACTCACGGCTTCCTTTGCTGCATCCGACAGATTATTGTATTCATCAGTAAATGCCGTTTTCTCTTCTGCACCGCTCACCTTCACATAAGCTTCCGTATAAACATCCATGTCAAAAGAAGCTTTATCCACTACAACAAATCCACTGATCTCTCCGGTTCCGATCGTACTGCTTCCTCTTCCAAATGAAATATACAGCGGACTGTTCCCGATCCCGACAATCTTGTATGTATCTGTAACCAGCGAATCCGTCAATGCCTCTCCATCTCCGGAATGGAAAGTTACCGTGTCGCCAACCTTCAGGTCTGTATAGCTCAGAAAATCTTCATCCACCAGACATTCTCCGGCTTTTTCCGGCAACCTGCCTTTCACAACCGAAACCTGATCAAAATTCTTCTGCATGCTCAGCATATGGACAACCTTTTCATTGTCTCCAACCGGGCAAAGCACGTCTTTGCTGTATCCGCCTTCTACAGCTTCAATTCCCGATACCTTTCCAATCGCTTTGATATCCGCTTTGGTAAGTCCCATGGTTCCCATTACCTTCAGATCCATCAGCTTTGAATCATCGAAATACTGATCTGCAGTAAACCGCATACTTGGCTCTGATGCACGGATTCCCGAATAAAATGCGACACCCAATGCTACGATAAAAAAGATTGATACAAACCGTCCCATCGTCTTTTTTATTTCTATTATAAAATCTTTGCGTAAAACATTTTTCTTCATCGGTCTTTACGTCCACCTACCATTCAATCGTCTCTATCGGAACCGGTCTTTCATTCAGCTTCATGCTTCCGACTTTTCCATTCTTCATTTTAATTACACGATCTGCCATCGGCGTGATCGCTGAATTGTGTGTGATCAGGATCACTGTCATCCCTCGTTCACGACACATATCCTGTAAAAGCTTTAATATTGCCTTACCGGTATTGTAATCCAGCGCCCCTGTCGGCTCATCACACAAAAGAAGCTTCGGGTTCTTTGCCAGTGCACGCGCAATCGATACCCTCTGCTGCTCCCCACCTGAAAGTTGTGCCGGGAAATTCTTCATACGATCTGCCAGTCCCACTTCCCTAAGAACCATCTCCGCATCCAACGGATCCTTACAGATCTGCAGTGCCAGCTCTACATTTTCAAGCGCCGTCAGGTTCGGAATCAGGTTGTAAAACTGGAATACAAATCCAATATCATCCCTTCTATAGGAAGTAAGCTGCCTCGGCGAATACTTTACAATATTCTTTCCATCGATCCAGACCTCTCCACTTGTTGCCGTATCCATTCCCCCCAGAATGTTAAGCACTGTCGTTTTTCCCGCACCACTTGGGCCTACCACAACTGCAAATTCACCTTTTTTTATCTGAAAATCAATTCCATCTGCTGCGGCAATCTCAACTTCACCCATACGGTAAATCTTACGGACATCCCGCATTTCAACAAATTCTTTCATCATTTTTCCCCTTATCTGTAAAATTTTCTGCTTTTTTTAATTTTAACATATTGGAAAAGCAAATCAAATATGAAGTCGTAAGATTATAAAACTTTCACATTTTCCATTTTTTGCACCGTTTTTGGCTATATTGCACAATTTTACACTATCATTTTTGTAACATTTGTCTTTTCTG
>CAJMMS010000104.1 GCA_905214675.1 uncultured bacterium | reverse complement strand
CTGGCTGTCACATTTTCATTTTTCAATACATTATAAAGAAGGTGTTTATATGACTCGTTATTATGTTTCGCATTATTTTGATTTTAAAAACATTGGCATTTTTATGCTGGTTTCGCTGATCGGGCTGGTCGCTGTACTGGCTATCGTACTGTTCACGGCAAAGCTGCAGATGCGTAAACGTCTGAACTATGACCGTCTAAGTGAACGTGACGTTGCAGAACTTGCCAGGGCACACCGCATCCGGGAGATCGGCATGATTGAAAGTTTCTTTGAAATGACGTTTTCCAGTACTTCGGTGCTTCTGTTTCTTTCGCTTTACTATATCATTGACGCAAGGATTCCGCAGGCGTTTTTTTACTGGAACAAATATCAGGATGTGATCCTGCTGCTTTTCCTGATCCTGTCCGTGTTTTTCACCGGATGGCTGGACAGCTTTTTTGTATCCCTTGAATACCTTTCTTCGGAGCAGAAATCTTCCGTTCGTCTGGTTTCTTCTTTTTATATTATTTTGATTCTGATGTACATAAAATTTATCTATGACGATTCGAATTATGATGCACTGATCCTGTATTTTGTTTCTCTTGCGATCGGTCGTTTTGTCTACTTCGATTTTACGGTAGAAGATTTTGTCAGTACACTGCAAAAACTGGTTCACAATCTTTACCTTCTGATCCTGATGGGCTGTTACTCCGGCTTTGTCTGCTGGTTCGGTTTTCATGTCGGCTTTTTGCTGACTTCTAACGGTGTCATTGTCAGCACACTGCTCGCACATCTGTTTATGGATGCTTCGATCTTTATTCTGGACCGCACCAGACTGATCCGTTTTGTACTCTGACAAAACATGATTGCAAAGCTATAACAACAAATCCCCCGTAAAGAGCATGCCGGAAACTCTTTGCAGGGGATTTTTCTTTCTTATCCTCAGTCGATCAGATCATTCTGGAAACGTGACAAATGCTCATACGGCAGGATCAGTCTGCCATGGTAAAGTCCGCAGCCGTCGTTGATCAGACTCTTGCTCATCGCCGTGAACATATTGACATCTATTTTCGTCAGATCCAGATTCAGAAGCTTCATACCTCTTTCGTAGGCCTCATCAAAATAGATGCATTCGCCTTTCGGGATCGCATCTCGCTGAATGCGCTCCTTTTCCTGGCGTTTTTCGTATTCCAGATGGTTCGCCGGTCCAATCTCGGCAATATCATCCATCCGTTTGGTACGCAGTTGCAGTTCCATATAGCTTCTGGAACTGTTGTCATAAAAAGTAATATGAAGCGACTGATAACCATTCTGGCTTCTGTTACATACATAATCGCGGTAATATGGCTTTACTTCGTCATTTAAGAGTGGTGAAGTGCTGAGTTTGACTCCGTTTGCATCTTCTGCATCAAAGCCACGCTCTTCGAGAAATCCAGGCAGAGCATTGGCGATCTCATAAAGGCACTTCAGCTCCTCCGTTTCCAGATCCTCGCCTGGTTTTAAGTGACATTTTGGCATACAGATCACAATGCGGTATGCAATAAAATCACGAAAACAGCTCAGACGACTCTTAAGCTTGTTCACCGACGGATACTTTCCATATTTTGTATAGTAGTCATAAATATATGAGACAATATAGCCGTTAAATTTCTCCTCCGCACGGAGCAGCGACTTGATCCTTCCTTTAAATGTGAACGCAAGATATGGATATTGTTTTGCCATATATTTGTAAAATTCCCGTATCTGCTGCGACTGTGCGGTAAGGAAATCGTTATGCTCCAGCAAGCCTTTGATCAGGATCAGAAAATTGCTGTGTGCCATATCAATCTCATTGTGATTTTTTCGTGCCTCTTTTCGAAGTGCATCCGTATACTGCTGCAGAATCCGAAAAATCGTATCCCCGGAATATAAATAATCGTTT
>CAJMMS010000103.1 GCA_905214675.1 uncultured bacterium | reverse complement strand
AAAAAGAGAAAATTTTTCAAGAGGAGAAAAAAGTTATGAAGAAAAAAATCATCGCAGCATTTCTTACCGCAGCAATGACGATCGGGTCACTTTCCGGAGTGACTGTATTCGCCGCAGATGCCGGCACAGATGAAAACGTGGAGATGGCAGATGCTTCCGATGTAGACGGAACAACCATTACTTTCTGGCATTCCATGGGTGGTGTCAATGGCGAGGCGATTGATACACTGGTAAAAAAATTCAACGATGAGAACAAATATGGAATTACGGTAGATGCTCAGTATCAGGGCGAGTATGATGATTCCCTGAACAAACTGAAAAGTGCACAGATCGGAAACATGGGTGCGGATCTTGTACAGGTATATGAGATCGGAACAAGATTTATGATCGATTCCGGATGGATCGTTCCCATGCAGCAGATGGTAGACGCAGACAATTATGATGTATCTGAGATTGAGCCGAACCTGGCTGCTTACTACACTATCGACAATGAGCTTTATTCCATGCCGTTCAACTCATCCACACCGATCATGTATTACAATAAGGATATGTTTGACAAAGCAGGTATCACAGAAGTTCCGGACAGCCTGGAAGGAATCGGCGAGATCGGACAGGATCTTCTGGACAAAGGCGGCGCAGGTGAAGTAATGTCTCTTGGAATCTACGGATGGTTCTTCGAGCAGTTCATCGGAAAACAGGGCCTTGAATATGCAAACAACGGAAACGGAAGAAAAGACGCAGCTACTGCTGTAGCATTCGATGAGAACGGTGCTGCAAAGAACATCCTTACCGCATGGAAAGACCTTAACGACAAAGGTTTCGCACCGATCGTTGGAAAAGGCGGCGATGCAGGACTTGCAGATTTCTCCGCAGGAAAAGCAGCTATCACACTTGGTTCCACAGCTTCCCTGAAACAGATCCTTCAGGATGTAAACGGAAAATTTGAGGTTGGTACCGCATATTTCCCGAAGATCAAATCCAGCGACGAGGGTGGTGTTTCCATCGGTGGTGCATCTCTCTGGGCATTGAACAACAACGATCCGAAAAAACTTCGTGCAACATGGGAATTTGTAAAATTCCTTATTTCTCCGGAATCTCAGGCTTACTGGAACGCACAGACCGGATACTTCCCTGTAACTGTAAAAGCTCAGGACGAACAGGTATTCAAGGACAATGTTGAGAAATATCCACAGTTCCAGACAGCGATTGACCAGCTTCATGATTCTTCCGCAGACTATGTAGGTGCTCTGTTAAGCGTATTCCCGGAGGCGAGAGCTACTGTGGAATCCGAGATCGAGAGCATGCTCAACGGAAAAGAAGATGTGGATACAGCTGTGAAGAACATGGCAGATTCCATCAACAAATCCATCGAAGAGTATAATCTGGTGAATGAATAATCGCAAAAAGCGCGGAAATTGAAAAAGAAAAATAAATATTAACAGTCAAAAATCCCTGGAAAAATTCCGGGGATTTTTGCCATATTTACAGAGAAAAACGGTGCGAACGGAAAATATCAGAATAAAAATCAGAGGAATCTCTGGACGTAAGAGTATATATTGGCTATAATGGTATGGTTAATAACAACTCCTAAGGAAGGGAGAAAAAATCTGTGAACAGAAGTAAAAGAGAAGATTATAAAAGATTTGTGGTGTTTTGTCTGGCGAGTCTGATCATTATTGCGCAGACAGCAATCTTTGCTTATGTGTGGTATGATTTTTACAGCAGCCTGATCCTGAAACCATTCTGGAGAAAAGGTAACTGGGTGCTGATCCTGATCTATGCACTGATCTATCTGATGTTTGCCAAGCTTTACGGAGGCCTGAAGGTAGGCTATCTGAAAAGGATCGACGTGTTTTATTCGCTGACTTTGGCAAGTATCTGTACCAATGTTGTAACGTATTTTCAGATCACTCTGATCAACCGCTGGTTCCTT
>CAJMMS010000102.1 GCA_905214675.1 uncultured bacterium | reverse complement strand
ATCTTTTTTGATTCTTTTCTCTTCTTCTGTCTACTTTATTGACTATGGTCCAATTCATTGTGATGAACCGAATACAGGATTTGAGCCGAGGTTGATCTCGGCTTATTTTTTTACCCGCTGGTCTGGTTGGCGGTTACCATTCTGTGCCGTTTTTTGTTGTGAACGTGCATTTTCTCGTTGTAACTGGCTAAAAAAAGCGGATACATCTTATGCATCCGCTTTTTATCTCTGTTATACTAAAACATTTTCTTTGACATATATCAGCTTTTAGTCCATATCCGAAAAAGCACATGATTTCTGAAATTTGGAATTATATGCTTTTTTTCTATTAGGTGATGACATTCACAATTTATCGAGATTAGTTTTATTTTTGAGCGTCCATTGCAATAACTTCATCAATTGTATTTTGGAGTGTGTTAAGATTGTCGTCATTATCAATGCCGCCCATAAGTGCTTCGCCCACGATATTGCCGTTTCTGTCAATGACATACGTTGTCGGGAACGCAGTGACACCCAGTGCAAATTTTCCGGCATCGCTGTCAGAATCAAAATAGATGTTCCGATATTTCGCTCCCTTTGTTTCCAGAATTTGTTTTGCCGTCGCAATATTCTGCTCGTCACCGTCAAGTGCACCGACATTTACACCAAGCACTTCACCGCCCTGTTCTTTGATGCGATCATTCAGGGCATTCATTTCACTGAGCTCCTCCACACAGGGTTTGCATTCGTTGAACCAGAAATTCACCACTGTCACAGCATTCTCTGCGAAAACACTGCTGTCCACCTTGTTTCCGTCCAGATCTTTTCCCTCAAACTGCGGGAATGCAGTGCCAGATGCATCGCTGGTCTGCTCCTCAGAAGAATCCGTCGGAAGTGCTGCGATCTCCTCTTCAATTTTGCGGATCTGTTCTGCATCTGATTTCAGCGTTTCATATTCCGCATCGGTAAACTGATCCTTTGCGCCGTCTACCGCAGCCATCAGCACATCGCCATAGTTCGAACTCAGCATGTCCTCTGTGACATTTTTGCTCATGGATGCAAACACCTTTTCCCACAGATCATTGTTTTTCGCCATGATCGCATTTTCTTCATCCAAAAGTTCCTGTGAAGATTTTCCGGATGTTTCTGCTTCGCCGGATACTTCACTGGACACGCTTGAAGAAGTGTCCTTTACCGTACTGCCGCATCCGCTGAGCGGGACAGAAAGTGCCAGACAAGCTGCCAACATCATCATCAGATTCTTTTTCATTTTCATTTTTTAAGCTCCTTTTTTTCTGTTGAAATTTCTTTTGCCTTTGATAGATCTCCAAAACCATACCGATAACATATGGCATGAGTCGGACAGGATTTCATACACATACCGCAGCGGATACACTCGGCATGGTTAGGCTGTCTGGTGACATCGACATCCATTTTGCATGCCTTTGCACAAGCACCGCAAGATACACATTTATCTTTGTCCACCTTCATCTGAAAAAGCGATACCCGATTCAAAAGTGCATAAAATGCTCCCAGCGGACACAGCCATTTGCAGAACGGGCGGTAGAAAAACACACTGCCAAGTATCACAGCCAGCAGGACAAATGCTTTCCATGAAAAAAGTGTACCAAGTGCCGTGCGGATTCCTTCATTGGTGATCGACAACGGAATCGCACCTTCCAGCACACCTTGCGGACAAAGGTATTTGCAGAAGAACGGATCCCCCATTCCCAGCTCATTGACGACTACCATCGGGAGAAGAATCACCATCACCAGCAAAATACCATATTTCAGATAACGCAACGGTTTCAGCTTTTGGGTAGAGAGCTTTGGCGACGGGATCTTATGCAAAAGCTCCTGAAACCAGCCGAACGGACACAAAAATCCACAGATAAATCTCCCCAGCAAAACACCAAGCAATATCAATATTCCGGTGACATAGTAAGAAAACTTGAATTTCGACGACCCTACAACTGCCTGAAATGCCCCGATGGGACAAGAGCCTGCTGCTCCCGGACAAGAATAGCAATTCAATCCCGGCACACAGGC
>CAJMMS010000101.1 GCA_905214675.1 uncultured bacterium | reverse complement strand
TTTTTTGCAAGACCTTTTTGCATAAAATTGCAAAAACTTTTTGTAGGTCGTTGCAGCTGCATTTTGTAGGTAATTGCAAGCCTGGCTGGCAGTCATGGTACCTGCCAGCTATTTAAAAGGGCATTGCAGACATTCTTTAAATATTTTGCCTGCGTAGAAGCAGACTTTACTTTAGGGCAATTTACCCATTCTGACTGTTGATCTTTGAAAGTGTTTCATTAATGCTGGATTCCCGTAATCGGTTATTGACACCAGGAAACAGGATCAGTTCTACATGATGGGTCAGCCTGCCGATCAGTGCCGTTGTCATCCGCTGGTCGTAAAGAACATTCACCCATTGGGAGAATTCCAGGTTTGTATTCAGAATGACAGATTTCTGCTCGTGTATCTCAGACAGATAATCAAACAGAAGCTGCGAACCGTTCCTGTCATATGGAACATAGCCGAATTCATCCAGGATCAGGATCTGTGCGCTGTTTAATTTCTTTTTCAACGTACTGAGCGTACCTTTTCCCTGACTTTCAGAAAACAGGTTGATCAGTCCTGCAGTGCGATAGAATCTGACTGGGATCTCCTGATTGCAGGCCGACATACCGATCAGTATTGACAGCATCGTTTTGCCGGTTCCTGTACCTCCATACATGATGACATTTTTTCCAGCATGATAAAAATCCAGGTCAAGCAGGCTTTGAAAACTGATACCATCAGGAAAATCAATTTCATCTGTTTTGAATTCTTCTGCCCGGTATCTGCGTGGAAAACTGGCTGTATTAAGATATTTACTTTTTCTTTTTTCAATACGATAGCTGATCTCATTTTCCAGAAGGTTTAACAGATACTTTTGTGGGGTATCTCCTTCCAGCGTAAGTGCCTGTCCGGCAAAGTTCGTGGACAGCCTCAGCTGCTTACAGCATTGCGCAATAGAATTTTCTATTTCAGCCATGATTGAAGGCACCTCCTTTGTGTAGGGCGGCATCCAGTTTCTGAAGATCATTTCTAAAGGGAATGATCCTTTGTTTTGGAATATCAGGCCCGGAATCCAGAGGCGGCAGGACTGGAACATCCGCATAAGTCCGCCTGTATAGGGTTTCAAGACTATCCGAATCAGTCGCATTCATGCGTACAGCCTCGTTGACAGTATTGACTGCACTGGTAAATCCGGTACGTTCTGTAAGCTCTGCAAGTACCTTAAGGATACGCCCACGGTCCTTACTTTCGCAGCTGTCCATATACAACCGCATGGTTTGCGGCATCATATCGTAAATGCCGCTGTTACGCAGGGAACGTGGCTTCCTAGCTATATAGGCAAGATACGGTACCCAGTCCATGCTTTCGTGGTCGCTTCCGTAAAGCCGTTTGTGGCGTACAATTTCATGCATATCCTGATCCAGGACAGTCACGGATGCTGATGTGATCTTCAGGTTTACAATAGATTCACAGAAGACAGGAGATGCTGAATAACGATGCTTTCCTGCATCCAGGGTAAACTTTCCGTATTTATCTGTTTTCGCAGTTATATAGTTTGCTGTGTCGAATGGGACGGAGGGAAGCGGGCGCAAATGTGTAACATCTTCTTCAAAAAGTTCACGGATGAAGCGACCATTGCCGTCCTCATAATGTTCACGCTGCATATCTGTTTCGCAACATACCAGAAATTGCTTATTTTGCTCTGTAAGGTCATCAAACCTGGGGATTGGGACAAGATGGTTACGGCGCAGGTAACCTACTTTATTTTCCACATTTCCCTTTTCCCATCCTGACTCAGGGTTCATGAACAGGGGTTTGATCCGGTAGTGTTCGCAGAAACGCTGGAATCGTTCTGTTATGTTCCGGCCGCCACCTTTTATGATCTTCGTTACAATAGTCCTTGTGTTATCGAACCAGATCTCAGTGGGCACGCCGCCTATGTGCTCAAATATGGCAACCAGACCTTCCAGCAGGCATTCCATATTTTCTCCATAATTAAGCTGGAAAAAGCCGCCGTTACTGTATGGGAAGCTGAGTACAAGATATTTTGCTTCGTGGTGGAGTTTCCCATTTTCGTAAAAATCTGCTGTACCGAAATCGGCCTGTGCTTCACCTGGTCTGTGCTCAAGAGGAATGTAACCAGTTGTTTTGTTAAGATTGAGTTCTTCTTTCCGTTGTCTGACGTAAAGGGCAACCAGTCTGTAGCTGCAGGAAAAATCTTGGTTT
>CAJMMS010000100.1 GCA_905214675.1 uncultured bacterium | reverse complement strand
AGTTCATGGCAGAAACATTCCATACACCACGACACCATATCAATTATGAGCGTATCAAAGTACAGTATGCGGAAGTGACCGGACAGTGGAACGTAAAAGGAAAGAACGTGGACAGCAGCAATAACCCGCTTTCCACCGCAACTTACGGAACACAAAGGGCAAATGCTTATAGATTGTTGGAGGATGCGTTGAATCTGCATGATACAAAAATTTATGACACAATACATGATGCGGATGGGGAACACCGGGTACTGAACCGAAAGGAAACTACTCTGGCGCAGCAGAAGCAGGAACTGATCCGGGAGGAATTTAAAGAGTGGATCTTTAAGGATATGAGCCGACGGGAAACGCTCTGCAAGATTTATAATGAACGGTTTAACAGTGTAAGACCAAGAGAATATGATGGCAGTCATATCCAGTTTGTCGGAATGAATCCGGAAATTAAGCTGATGGAGCATCAGAAAAATGCGGTGGCACATATTCTTTATGGAAATAATACCCTGCTTGCACACTGTGTAGGTGCAGGCAAGACATTCCAGATGATCGCAGCTGGTATGGAGAGCAAGCGTCTGGGACTGGCACAAAAGAGCCTTTATGTGGTTCCAAACCATTTGCTGGAACAGTGGGGAAGCGATTTTTTACGCTTGTATCCGGGAGCAAATGTTCTGGTGGCAACAAAGAAAGATTTTGAACCGGCAAACAGAAAACGGTTCTGTTCCAGAATCGCAACAGGGGATTATGATGCGGTTATTATTGGACACAGCCAGTTCGAAAAAATCCCGCTTTCTAGGGAAAGACAGATTGCATTGCTTGAAGATCAGATTGCAGATATTACATTTTCTATTGAATCAGCAAAGACGCAGGTTGGAGAGCAGTATACCGTTAAACAGATGGAAAAGACGAAGAAAACCCTGAAAGCAAAACTGGAAAAATTAAATGACCAGACACGAAAAGATGATGTTGTGACTTTTGAGCAGTTAGGCGTGGACAGGCTGTTTGTGGATGAGTCACATTATTACAAAAATCTTTTTTTATACACTAAAATGCGGAATGTGGCAGGCATTTCACAGACCGATGCACAGAAAAGTTCAGATATGTTTATGAAATGCAGGTACATGGATGAGATTACCGGGGGAAAGGGAATCACGTTTGCAACGGGAACACCCGTATCAAACAGTATGACCGAATTATACACCATTATGAGATACCTCCAGTATGATACTTTAATGAATATGGGAATGGGGCATTTTGATTCGTGGGCAGCTACTTTTGGAGAAACTGTTACGGCAATCGAATTGTCACCGGAAGGGACGGGCTATCGTGCAAAAACACGATTTGCCCGTTTCTTTAATCTTCCGGAACTGATTTCCATATTTAAGGAAACAGCAGATATTCAGACTGCGGACATGTTGAATCTTCCTGTACCGGAAGCAGAATATATCAATGAAGTATTAAAACCGAGCGATGAGCAGAAAGAAATGGTGGAAGCATTTTCAGAACGTGCAGAGCAGGTTAGGGGAGGTGCGGTAGATCCAAGGGTAGATAACATGCTCAAAATTACCAATGATGGAAGAAAATGTGCATTAGACCAGAGGCTTTTAAATGATATGTTGCCAGACGCAGGGAAAAGCAAGGTAAATGCCTGTGTGGAGAATGCTTTCCAGGTATGGGAGGACGGAAAAGATACACAGGCTACCCAGTTAATCTTCTGTGACCTCAGTACACCGAAAACTGACGGAACGTTCAATGTTTATGATGATGTAAGAAACAAGCTGGTGGAACGGGGAATCCCGAAAGAGCAGATCGCATTTATTCATGAATACAATACGGAAGTAAAAAAAGCGGAGTTGTTTGCAAAGGTGCGGGCCGGGCAGGTAAGAATCCTGATGGGTTCCACTCCGAAACTCGGCGCTGGTACCAACGTCCAGGACAGACTACTTGCACTGCATCATCTGGACTGCCCCTGGAAACCGTCCGACTTGGAACAGCAGGAGGGACGTATTCTCAGGCAGGGAAACCAGAATGACAAGGTAAAAATCTTCCGGTATGTAACGGAAAATACGTTTGATTCGTACATGTGGCAGATTCTGGAAAACAAGCAGAAGTTTATTTCACAGATCATGACCAGTAAATCCCCGGTGCGTGCCTGTGAAGATGTAGATGATACAGCTCTGTCCTATGCAGAAATCAAAGCACTGGCAACAGGAAACGAGTACATCAAAGAAAAAATGGATCTGGATGTGCAGGTAAGTAAACTGAAACTTCTGAAAGCAAACCACACCA
>CAJMMS010000099.1 GCA_905214675.1 uncultured bacterium | reverse complement strand
TCCATCTGTACGCATGCATCTTCCGGATACATTGGTTTGATTCCGAATTTCTTGGTACGGATGATCTTAACTTCCTCATCCTCTTCATAATCCTTATCAAGGTATGCTTTCTGGAAGTTTGTGGATTCCTGCTGCTTGTCAACGATCTTGTTCTTGTATTTACGAAGCTGACGCTCAATTACCTCTTCAACCAGATCGATGGATACATACATATCATTGCTTACCTGCTCGGAACGGATAATGTTACCTTTCACAGGGATTGTTACCTCGATCTTCTGGCGATCCTTCTCAACGCTTAAGGTTACTGAAATCTCAGTTTCAGGAGTGAAATACCTTTCAAGTTTACCAAGCTTGTCCTCAACAGCTGTTTTAAGTCCTTCTGTTACTGCTATATTCTTTCCACTAATAATAAATTTCATGACTTCCATCCCCTTTGCTGTTTTATGTTGCTATTATAACACATTAAGTTGAATTTTAACATCACTTTTCAAAAATTTCACAAATTTTTTCTAAATTTATTCAATATATTCCTGCAAAAGGATTTTTTTGTCATGAATATGCAACTATTCTACTTCATCTCTGCCAGAACTTCAAACGGTATGCTTCCGCCAAAAATATCCAGTGCACTGCCAACAGTCACGTCCAGTCTTCCCTGTCCTGCCCTTCGAAGTTCCTCAATATCTGCCATGGAGCCGACACCGCCTGCATAAGTTACCGGATGAGCTGTATACTGTCCCAGAAGTTCCGCAAGTTCTGTCTCAACACCATGAGCCTTTCCCTCCACATCCACTGCATGGACCAGAAATTCATCACAGTAACTTCCAAGCTTTTCCATCAGTTCCAGTGTCACGATCTCTTCTGTAAATTTCTGCCAGCGGTCTGTGACAATATAATAGTTACCGTCTTTTTTGCGGCAGCTTAAGTCCAGCACAAGATGTTCTTTTCCTGCTGCATTCCGGATCTTCTCCAGATTTTCCCAGGAGATCACTCCGTTTTTAAACACATAGGAGGTTACGATCACATGGCTGGCACCAGCCTCCAGATACTCTGACGCATTCTCCGGGCAGATACCGCCTCCGATCTGAAGTCCTCTGGGATATCTTTTCAGGGCAAGAAGCGCCTGGGCTTTCGTCGCTTCATAGTTGGGAGAATCTTTTCCGTTCAAAAGGATCACATGACCGCCCTTTAATCCCGCCTTCTTATAAAGCTCTGCATAAAAAGCCGCATCCTGCTCTGACACAAAATTTTCTGCCGC
Organism: uncultured bacterium; assembly: GCA_905214675.1. Taxonomy (GTDB): domain Bacteria; phylum Bacillota; class Clostridia; order Lachnospirales; family Lachnospiraceae; genus Hominisplanchenecus. The sequence continues at coordinate 1,493 of CAJMMS010000099.1, read as the reverse complement.
CTGATCACCCTGATCTTTCAGGCTTCCTCCTACGATCTGTTTTACTTTTCCGTTATGTATATCAATGCATGGTCTGAATTTCATAATCCTGTCCTCCGTTTTCTTTCCATGCACTGATAATAGCATCAGAAGCAGTTTTATGCAATGCTGTGGTAAAATATCTGTAGCACCAGGTTACCTTACAGTTGCTGACCACGAAATAAACAGCAACTCTATCTGCCCTCTACCGCATTTCCTACTGCATTGCCAATATCATCCACCGCATTTCCTACGCCGTCGCCCAGGTCCTTCACACTGTCACCCAGCTCACCGGATACCGTTCCGTCATTTCCGGTTCCGTTGGCATCTGTAGTTCCAGGCGCTGCTGTTGTATTATTTCCATTTCCCGCAGGAGTCACGGTAATATTTCCACCGGCCATCTCATTGTTATCTGTGCCAGAATCTTCAATGATCCCGCCGTTGTCCATCACACCGTCATTATCTGTTTCATCTTCCATAATTCCATTTTCTGTGGCAGTATTTTCGTTTGTATTTTTTTTCTTATTTCTCTCATCATTGTTTTTCTCGTCCACAGTTTCATCCGCATTATTTACCTCTGTACCACAGGCTGTAAATGTACACAGAGACAGAGTGAGCAAAGTGCCAAAAAGAATCGCCTTCCATTTTTTCATATGATCTTCTCCTTTTTCTGAAAAATTCTGTATTCCTAATATGGCACTTTTTCCAGTATTCTATCCTGGCAAAAATTTCAAAAATATTCTTTGCTATAAGGCCATATAGCGGACATTCGCATTTCGTTCCACTACATGCTCATGAATGAAATCGCTTCGCAATTTCATTCAAAAAAACGGGCTCCGCTTTTACACGAAACCCGTTTTTATTACCTGTATCATTCTGTTACGGATTAAACTGTCAACCTGTCAGGATCAGCCGATCACGTCACTCATATCGTAACGTCCTGCCGGTTTGCCGGCAAGGAATTTGGCTGCTTCTACAGCACCTTTTCCAAAAATAGCCTTGGAATATGCGGTGTGCTTGAACTCGATCACTTCGTCCTGACCTGCAAAAATGATCTCATGCTCACCTACGATCGTTCCGCCGCGAACTGCGGAAATACCGATTTCCTTGTCATCACGTTTTTCACGTTTCTGGCTGCGGTCATATACATAATGATACTTGTTGTCCATAGCTTCATTAATGCTGTCTGCCAGTGCAAGTGCGGTACCACTTGGTGCGTCTACTTTCAGGCGATGATGTTTCTCAACGATCTCCATGTCAAATCCTGCAGTTGCAAGAACCTTGGCAGCGTCCTGAACCAGTTTCAGAAGTGTGTTGATACCAAGAGACATGTTCGCAGATTTCAGCACTGCAACCTTTTTGGATGTTTCTTCTACTTTCGCAAGCTGCTCCTCGCTTAAGCCTGTGCTGCAGAGAACAACCGGGATCTGGCGTGCGGCACTGTACTCAAGAAGCTTGTCTGTTGCTTTTGCAGA
>CAJMMS010000098.1 GCA_905214675.1 uncultured bacterium | reverse complement strand
TTGCAAGTGATAATAATGTGGATGTTACCATTTGTGATGTGAATCTTCCGGATGGAAACGGATTAGAGCTTGTCAGATGGATGCGGAATTGTCAAAATGTATATATTATCTGTCTTACCGCATTGGATCAGGAGACAGATCAGGTCATGGGATATGAAGCCGGTGCGGACGATTATATGACGAAACCGTTCAGCCTTTCCGTACTTCTTCTGAAAATCGAGGCTCATTTCCGCCGCAGAAAGAATGAACCCGGAACTCCAAAAATTCATTCAAAGGATATCGTATTTATCCCCGGAGAGATGAGGGCGTTCGTAAAGGAAAGAGAAATAAGCCTTACGAAGAATGAACTGAAAATGCTGTCCTTTTTTCTTCAAAACCCGAAACAGATTCTTTCAAAAACACAGCTGTTAGAAAACGTGTTTGATCTGGATGGTGATTTTATGGATGAAAATACGGTAGCTGTGAACATCAGAAGGCTTCGGGAGAAAATCGAAGAGGATTCGGCGGCTCCGGTCTATATTAAAAACATCCGCGGGCTTGGGTATATATGGAATCAGGAGGTAAGTCAGTGACGAAACGACATCGTAAAAAGTGGGTTGATGCCTTGTCACTGGTGCTGCCGGTTCTACTCTTTTTTGCGGTATTGAACTGCTTTACCACCTATTTATATTATCAGGATTATCAATGTAAAATGGATATCCTGACAGAAGTTGCGGCGGGCGCAGAGACCACCGGCATGGATGTTGCCGCAGGATGGCTGAAAGGAAACGACCATCAAGCCAATGAACAAGGTAAGCAATTATTAGAGCAATACGGGTACTGGGAAAACAAAGGGACTTCGTTTTATGTGCGCTTCCGGCAGAATATCATGATAACCGGCTGTACAAGTGCAGTGCTATGTCTGTCTTTGCTAACGTTCCTGTTTTACCGGAAGAAAGCTGAGGCGAAAGAAAGTCGGAAACGATTGGAGCAGCTAGAGCAAATCCTGATTGCATTTCGGGAAAATCACTTTGAGGTAGTGCCGGACACAGAAGATCATGTCGGGCAGGAAAGACTGAAATTTCAGCTTGAAGCAATCGGACATCATATCCAGCTGCTGCAAGAGGAAGCCAGAGCGGAGAAGGAAAGCACAAAGGAAATGGTATCCGACATTTCCCATCAGCTGAAAACCCCGGTTGCAGCCTTGGATACCTGCTTTAGCATATTGCTGCGGAACAATCTGAGTGAGACGGAGCAACAGGAATTTCGCATCCGCTGCCGGAGTGCATTGGACGGATTGGAAACATTGTTGCAGTCTCTGCTGGAAATATCCAAACTGGAGACAGGTTTGATTCAGCTTGATCAGAAAACACTTCCCATTATGGATACGATCATCTCCGCAGTAAACCGAACGTATCCAAAGGCAGCGGAGAAAGGGATAGAACTTATTTTCGACTGCAACGAATCACTGGAGCATTGTGCACTCATGCAGGATAAACGTTGGCTTGGCGAAGCAATCATTAACGTTTTGGACAATGCCATCAAATACAGCCCAGAACATTCAAAAATCACGATCCGTCTACAAAAAAGAACCGGCTTTGTGAGAATTGAGATCGAGGATCAGGGAATCGGAATCCCGCAGAGTGAATACCATAAAATATTCCAGCGGTTTTACAGAGGGACTGCGCCGGAAGTCCGCGAAAAGAGCGGAACTGGCATCGGTCTGTATCTGTCCAGACAGATTATTGAGCAGCATGGTGGGACAATCACGGTAGCCTCCGGCAAAGTCAGAAAAGGAAGTACCTTTTTGATTCAGCTGCCGGAGAATGGACTTTCGTAGAGATGATGAGCAGAAGTCTTTCAAATCTGTAAGACTTCTGCTCTCTTTTTGAAAGTGAAATGAAAGGTTCCTTTGATACAATGCTGGTAAATAAGAAAAGGAGGCCATTGGAGTGGGCGTGATATTAGAAACGAATCAGCTTTGCAAATTTTATGGGACGGGGGAAAATCAGGTCAAAGCCGTCAATCATGTGAATATCCAGATTCAACAGGGAGAATTTGTCGCCATTGTCGGAAAATCCGGCTCCGGAAAAAGTACCCTGCTGCATATGCTGGGCGGGCTGGATACACCAACCAGCGGCAGCGTGATCTTGTCTGACAAGGACCTGTATTCCATGAAGGAGGATCAGCTTGCCGTTTTCCGGAGAAGAAAGATCGGATTTGTATTTCAGGCATTCAATCTGGTATCCTCCATCAATGTGTGGGAAAATATCGTTCTTCCGTTGGGGCTTGACGGAAAAAAAGTGGATAAAGCTTATGTCAATGATATTATCACCACACTGGGTCTTGAACACCGGATTCATAATCTTCCGAATACCCTCTCCGGAGGACAGCAGCAGCGCGTTGCGATTGCAAGAGCCTTGGTAAACAGACCGGAGATTTTGTTTGCGGACGAGCCAACCGGAAATCTTGATTCCAAGACAAGTGACGAGGTGATCGCGCTGCTGAAAATGAGCGCAAAAAAATATGGACAGACAATTGTAATGATTACCCATGATGATGAGATCGCGCAGGTTGCTGACCGTATTTTAGTCATCGAGGATGGACAGGTGGTGGATTTTAATTGAGGACGATCAGCAAAATTGCATTCAGCAACGACAAAAGAAATCGGACAAGAAGTGTCCTCATTATGACGGCGATTTGCCTGACTACCATGCTTCTGGTCATTATCAGTACAATTGGAAATGGACTGATCCGCTTACAGAAGGATCAGGCTGCAAGCTCATACGGAAGCAACTACGGCCTGTTTATCGCCGCAGATGGTACGCAAT
>CAJMMS010000097.1 GCA_905214675.1 uncultured bacterium | reverse complement strand
GTGCGATCACATCATTCAAATCCTGGAACTGATGCTTGTAAACTTCAATAATGCGCAGTCCCTGATCATAATATTCATTGAGGATGCCTTTGATGCTGGAAGACTTGCCGGTGCCGGCATCACCAAAAAGCAGGCAGTTGTTTGCCTTTCTTCCCTGTACGAAAGCTTCGGTGTTCTCGATCAGTTTCTTCTTTGCCAGCTCATATCCTACCAGGTCATCCAGATGTACGTGTGCGATCTTGGTGATCGGTACGATCTGCACACCGTCCTCGTTATGTGCCACGCGAAATGCCTTATGCAGTCCAAATTTTCCCACACCGAAATCTTTATAAAAAGAAGTCATATCCTCCTTAAATTCATGAACATCTTTCGCTTTTGCAAGCTTTACGCTCAGTTCGCAGATCCGGTCACGGATACGCTCGTTAAATACTTTGCTGCTCTGCGGTGCGTTGACATAATCTGCGATCATGGAAAAACAATTTGCACCTAGTTTTTCCTCCAGAGCATCAAAATCCAGGGCATACAGTTCACGGAAAATCTCATAATCATGCTCCACCAGTGCATTGATGCTGCCGTCCACCCCGCCACGGATCTCGCCTGCATGGCTGAACACATTTTCGTTGTTCACCAGAAGCCAGGTCAGATAGCCATGCCAGAGGTTTCCTTCAAATCCATAGGTTCCGGCAAGCTCTGTCAGTTTATGGATGCAGGAAAAATAAAGACCCCGAAGATCCGAAACCGGCATCCCCATCGTTTCTGTCTCTTCCACGATAAATGCCATATCGTTTAAGATCTGATCCTGCTCCTGTTCATATTCTCGGTATACTACTAATTCATCAATTCGCAACATTTTTATCAACCTTTCCAAAAACAGCAGCTTTTTTTGCAAAAGCCGCTGTTTTTTCAGTAATTTCCAAGTATTTTCATGTTGGTTGCCTCTTCACGGATACCACGCAGGGCATTTTTGACTGCACTGTCATTTAAATTTCCCTCGAAATCAATAAAGAAACGGTACTCCCAGTTACGTCCCGGGATCGGTCTGGACTGGATGCCGAACATGTTTAAATTATTATAAATAAAATGAGATAAGATATTGTAAAGAGAGCCACTGGTGTGCGGTGTTTCAAAACAAATACTGATCTTCTTTGCATCTTTCTGATAAATTCTCTGATTTGTCACAATAATAAAGCGGGTAGAATTGGCCTTATTGCTGTAAATATTCTCCTGCAATATTTTCAGTCCGAAACATTTTGCGGCAAAAGCACTGGAAATGGAGGCCTGTGTCACATCACCGTCCTCTGCCACTTTTTTTGCTGCGATCGCGGTATTCTCAAGCGGGATCTGTTTCCATTCCCTGTGCTCCTCCAGAAAATTCTTGCACTGGGAAAGTCCCTGCTGATGAGAATAGACAGTACGGATATCGGAAATTTCAGCATTTTCAAGTCCGAGCAGACAATGCTCACAGCGGATGATCTGCTCGCCGACGATATAATTTTCAAATTCTACCAGCAGATCATACATATCATTGACGCTTCCTGCCGTTGAATTCTCAATCGGCAGCACCGCATAGTCTGCCGCACCTTCTGCGATTGCCTCCATCGCATCTCTCCAGTATTCCACATGAAAAGAACTGATCTTGTCGCCAAAATACTGCTGCATTGCTGCCTGACTGTATGCCCCTTCCACGCCCTGAAAAACCACGCGCACATTTTCTTTTTCCAGTTTATCCACACCGATGAACGGCAGACGGCCTGCCACACCGTTTTCTTCCAGCAACTGATACTGCAGTTTGCGGCTCATTGCCATGATCTGCAAAAACAGCTCTTCAATCCCGTGACGGTTGAAATCGTTGTGCGTCATATCTTTTGCTTTTTCGATGACCTTTTTTTCACGTTCTTTGTCAAATACCTTTTTCCCGGTGCTGATCTTGTACTCTGCTACTTTGCGGCTGATCTCCATACGTTTTTCAAAAAGTTCTGTCATCTGGCGGTCTATGGAATCTATTTCATTTCTTAAATCCTGTAAATCAACCATCAAGTTCTCTCCTTAACTGTTCTATTGTCTTATTTAAAACCGGATGACGTACCCACGGTGCGATCTGTGAGAGCGGCACCAGAACAAAATCCCGGTTCTGCATATCAATATGCGGAATATGCAGTTCTTCTGTGTCGATGACCTCCTGATCATACAGCAGAATATCCAGATCCAAGGTACGCGGTCCCCATCTGAGGATACGCTCTCTGTTTGCTTCTGACTCGATCCGGTGCAGCTGGGCTAACAGCTCCTGCGGTGTCAGAAGGGTCTCCATCTCAAGTACACCGTTTAAAAATTCATCCTGTTCCGTCACACCATATGGCTCGGTTTTCATAAAATCAGATACCTTTTTCACGCTGCTGCCCGGCAGTTTTGAAAGTTTCTCCACAGCTTCTTTCAGATAGGCCGCCTTATCACCCATATTGGAGCCAAGTGCAATATAAACGGTATGTCTGCTTCTTCTGATCTCCACGGAAACGGTACGCAGAGGAAGTCCTACCGGAGCCCACGGCTTCTGGATCTCCAGGCGAAGTGCCCGGATCAGCGGATATTTGCCAAACAGCTCTGCTGCCAGTCCTTCTGCTGCTGCTTCAATCAGCTTAAAGGTATGTTTCTGTAAAAAATTCCGGATCGTATGGCTGACTTCTCCGTAATTTACCGAATATTCCAGTTCGTCTGTCAGTCCCGCCATCCTCACATCCACCGAAAGATCCGCACTGACCACAAACTTCTGACCCAGCTTGTTTTCCTCCGGATAGACACCATGGTTGGCAAATACTTCCAGATCTTTGATATAAATCGTATCCATCATCATTCTCCCATCTGCCTGTTATCTGCCAAGGATGGCTTCCGTCATTTTCAGGGCACGGTAATTTTCTTTTACATCGTGTACGCGGACAAAA
>CAJMMS010000096.1 GCA_905214675.1 uncultured bacterium | reverse complement strand
TTAGATGTGGATTTTCACTGATGAATTTCTCATACTCCAGCTTCATATCCGCTGTGACCTGTTTTTTCTGCAATCGCTCTAATCGGTCACGCTTTCTCTGTGCCTTGCTCTTGCGGTGATATTTCATGTAATGGTAAACATCTTCTGCACGCTGTTCTGTCTTATGTGCACCCTCCACAGCAGAATTATCCTTTTCTGTCTCTGCAATCTTTCGATGCACAAAATACATATTTTCCGTTTGCAGCTTATGAACCGCAGTCTTTCCCAGACCATCCTGCTTAAATGGCTTCTCCACATCCACCGGAACAACGATATATTTTGCTTTTCCATTCTGTTCATCAAAGACACGTTTCATCTCATACTGCCGCTTTTTCGGCATCTTGTCCTTTGCTTTCTGCAACTTCTGACGACTCTTTTCCGACTTATCAAAAGCCTTCTGTACTTTTTTGTCGGTAAATTCTTCCGCCTGCCCCTGCGAAAATGTGGCATCCTTTGTCTGGAAATCTCCATAATCGGACTGCTTTGTATTTTCTGACTTCGCACGTTCTCTGTGTGCGTGTTCTCTCTGCACACGCCCTTTGTGATATTTTCCTTTTTCCTCAGACCGTTGGTAGGTGTCCCTGACATGAACCTCATTTTCCATCGTGCTGTCAGAATCCCCCGGCTGTTCCTCCTGCATGAAACTGTTTTCCTTTAAGAATGCCTTTTCCGCATCGGCTTCTGACTTCTGGACATTGTGACCAGAAGTGTTCTGTTGCTGTTGCAACTGACGGTAATATTTCTTTTTATTGCCCGTTTTTCTCTCTGCTCCAGTTTCCGACTTTTGGACATTGTGACCAGAAGTTACATTTTTTGTATCACTGCCATGGTTCGCATCCCGTGGCAGATTGCTCACAGGCTTCTCATTGGCATGAAAATGATTTTCCGTAGGAAAGGTGTTATCCTGCCTGTGTTCTGTGTGTTTTGCTCCAGTCACTTCCTTATCCTTGGAAAATGTCTCTTTTTCAAATACCTTTACTGCCTGCTTCTTCTGTCTTTTTTCTGCCATTTTATACTGCGTCCTCCTTCTGCACCGATTCCTCCGGCTTGGTATTCATAATTCTGTAAGTCTTGGTGTCTGTCGGATATTTGTCTACAAATGGAATTACCACATTGTCAAACAGTATCAGACCACTTCCCGGCTCGGAGTTGGTGACATAGGAAAGCTGCTTATCAGAAAGTCCCAGTTTATCAGCGAGAATTGCCTGATCTTTGGCATTCTGATTTAACAGATACACAAAATCGCTGTTACCCAAAATACCTTCAATCTCCTCAGAACGAAGAAAATCGCCCACGTTCTGCGTCAAACCTGTCGGAATACCGCCCCATTTTCTGAAACGCTTCCAGATTTCCACGGAATAAATAGCTGTCTGCTTCTCCTTCAGAAGAAGGTGGAACTCATCACAGTAATAACGGGTAGCAATCTTTCGCTCCCTGTTCTGCGATACCCTGTTCCAAACCGCATCCTGCACGATTAACATACCCAGCTCTTTCAACTGATTTCCCAAGTCTCTGATGTCAAAGCACATGATACGATTGCCGCTGTCTACGTTGGTATGGTGGTTGAAGTAATTCTGGGAACCATGCACATACAGCACAAGGCTGTTTGCGATACGCTCCGCCTTTGGATTTTTGTGTGCTAACAGGGCATCATATAAATCTTCCAGCAGCGGCATATTTTCCGGCACCGGATTTTCAAAATACTTGTCATAAATATGACGGATACATTCGTCGATGATACCTTTCTCATCGTTCTCCAGACCGTCCTTGCCACCTGCGATCAGGTCACATAATGTTATGATAAAATCAGATTTCAGTTTTAATGCTTCCTTATCCCCCTTATGGCTCAATTGAATATCCATAGGGTTCAGATAGTCTTTGGAATTGGTGGCAAGTTTTACCACCTGTCCATGTAGTGCTGCCACAAGAGCAAAATACTCTCCCTCCGGATCGCAGATGATAATATCGTCCTTTGTGATAAGAAAACAGCTTAAAATCTCACGCTTTGCACTAAAACTCTTACCACTTCCGGGAGTACCTAAGATAACTCCGTTTGGTGTACGGAGCCTTTTTCTGTCTGCCATAATCATGTTGTTGCTAAGTGCATTTAATCCGTAATAGATTGCCGGTGCAGGCATAAATAACTCCTGTGTGCAGAATGGTACTAAGATTGCGGTGCTTTTTGTGGAAAGAGTACGCTCAATGCCTGTCTCATTGCATCCAATCGGTGCGGATGCCATAAGTCCCTGTTCCTGCAAATACTGTAAACATCTGAGGTCACAGTTTGCCTGCTGAATGATACCGGACACCCTCTGCATTAAGCTCTCCAGTTCCCGCTTGGTTCTGCCATAACAGGTAATAAGGAATGTCATGTTGATCATCTTCTGGTTGCTCGTATTCAAATCATCGAGAAATTCCAGCGTGTCCTTTTCATAAGTCACGATGTCTGTTGGAAGAATATCCATATCGTAGCCGCTTCGGACTGCCTTTTTCTGTTCCTCAATCTTCATTTTCTGGATATTGGAAATAACCACTTTTAACTTCTTGATTGCCTTTACCGGATCTTCCGTCTGCATGTGCATGGAAATCGTAAGATTAGCATCAATATCAAGAAGCTGCTTGATCAGCTCGTCCGTAAACTTCGGTGCGATAATATCCAGATAGGACACACAGCCATACATATTCCCTGACTTAAAGCGGTTCGGATAGCGGAAATCAAATCCCGGCGGTGCAATATAGTCCTTGACCGACTTACCGGATTCTGCCAAATCCTTAAATGAAAAACGGAAAGGCTCCATCGTATCCTGATTAAAATATTCATGCAGGATGCGCAGTCTTTCCTTTCCGTCCAGTCCCCTCGCAAGGGTTCCTATGTTGTTTAAGTTCCGTATGACATCTTTTTCAATGTTGTTAAGGCGGCTCTTGGCTTCCTTGTAGCCGTTGCTTTCTACACCAAAAATCAGATATTTTGATTTGATGATACCGTTGTTGCCCTTTGCCGCCTGCTTCTTTAACATTTCCGTATATTCCTCACGAATATCGTTAAAATCATCCTCCTGCCACGGAATGTCAAACTGTTCTGTAAGCATCTGCTCGTTGACCTGCCTGTTGAAAAGCACCAGTTCAAACTTCACAGACGGATCAAAATAATTGATAAGCTTGCTGTACTGTGCCAGTATGTCCGCTTGGTCATCCACTTCCAGAAGCTCATAGTTTATATCAAAAAATTCCACCATCTTTGTATAATACCGGTGGCTGACCTGACAGATACCGTCCCGGAACATCTTTTCAAAAGTGATCGTCCTTTGTGCGGTAGTCGGCTTTTCTTTCTCAATACTCTTTCCCGATAAAATATGCTTTAACTGTATAAGA
>CAJMMS010000095.1 GCA_905214675.1 uncultured bacterium | reverse complement strand
CTTTTATTATACTACTTTTCTTTTCCCTTGTCTACTTTTTTAGTATAACACCAATTCCGAACAGCGTGACCAGCATTGAATATGAGGTATTCTCTGACTGTACAAGCCTGACCAGCATCACCATTCCGGATGGAGTGACCAGCATTGGAAATAGTGCATTTCGCTGTTGTAGAAATCTGACTGCTCTCACACTTCCGAACAGTGTGACCAATATCGAAGAATACGCATTTCTTTATTGCGAAAGCTTGACCGACATCACAATTTCAAATTGTGTAACCCGGATTGGCAGGGAAGCATTTTCTAATTGTAAAAGTATTAAAATTGCTGTTTCTGATAAGAGGCATGAAAGCACTAATCGACAGCGGCAATCTGGAGCTGATTCAGGTGCTTCTGGAAAAGACCGACTTTGTTACCAAGAAGAACATTGATAAATTTATCCAGTACGCCATTGACACCAAGCAGCAGGAGATCTATCTGACCTTGATTCACTATAAGGACGAGATCGGGGCGTATACAGATATTTCCAAGAAGTTCCGGCTGTAATAGAGCAGAAAGGGAAGTATAACCATGAATATTCATGAAGCGAAAGAGCAAATCAAAAACGCAGTGACTGCTTATCTGACAAAGGATGATCTGGGACGCTATGTGATTCCGCCGCAGAAACAGCGTCCGATCTTTCTCATGGGGCCTCCCGGTGTGGGAAAAACTGCCATTATGGAACAGGTCGCCTCGGAATTGGGCATCGGTTTGCTGTCCTATTCCATGACGCATCACACCAGACAGTCCGCATTGGGACTGCCGCTCATCAAGCATGTGAACTATCAGGGAGCGAGTACGATGTTTCCGAATATACCATGAGTGAGATCATCTCTTCCGTCTATGAACTGATGGAAAACACCGGCATTCAAAACGGTATTCTGTTTCTCGACGAGATCAACTGCGTTTCGGAGACACTGACTCCGATCATGCTGCAATTCCTGCAGTATAAAGTGTTCGGCAGACACGAAGTCCCGGCTGGCTGGATCGTTGTCACTGCCGGAAATCCACCGGAATATAACCGCTCTGTCCGGGAGTTTGACATTGCCACATGGGACAGACTGAAACGAGTAGATGTGGAACCGGATTTTGCGGTGTGGAAGGAGTTCGCATATCTGAATGGGGTGCATTCCTCGATTCTGACCTATCTGGAAATCAAAAAGGGAAATTTCTATAAGGTGGAAACTACGGTGGACGGCAAGCGTTTTGTGACCGCCAGAGGTTGGGATGATTTGAGTCAGATGATCCACCTGTATGAACAGCACAAGATTCCCGTCGATCAGAAACTGGTGGAACAATACATTCAGAATCCGGAAATTGCACAGGATTTCGCCATTTACTATGACTTGTACAACAAGTACAAAAGCGACTATCAGATCAAAGACATTCTGGCAGGTACAGCAAGCACCGATATTCAGGAGCGTGCCAAAAGAGCAAAGTTTGATGAGCGTTTTTCTCTGGTGGGACTGCTGCTGGATGCTGTGATGGGTGCCATGCGGGAGTCTACGGAAGAAGAGGACGTATTGGAAGAATTGGTCAAGACGCTGCGTGTGTTCAAGCGGGAATCCAAGACCGAGGACGGCGCAGCGCTGCTGAAAAAATACATCCGGAACAACCGAAAAGAACTGAACGCCGGCATTCGGGCCAAAAGTCTTTCTGAGGCACAGCAGAAACAAAAGCTGCAAGTGATGCGGATTCTGGAGGAGCAGAGCAAACTGGTGCAGTCTGATCCGGAGCAGGCAGCTTTTGCACTGGTGAAAAAGGATTTCGATAATCGGTTGAAGGCATTCCAAAAGCGAAGCGACACACTGTCGGAACAGGTGCGGCATATGTTTGCGTTTTGTGATACGGTCTTTCCCGATGGACAGGAGCAGCTGATCCTGGTGACAGAACTGACGGCGAACCCGTATAGCGCAAGATTCCTGGGAGAACACAAGGTCGATGCATATTTTGTCCACGATAAGGAATTGATGTTCCATCAGAGACAGCTGGAACTGAACCAGGAAATTGCGAATCTGGAGCTTTAAGAGAATTTTCTGCATATGTTGTTTAAAATTGTAGTATACAAATCCAATCAAAACTACAAAAGCACACAGGGCATTTCAAAATAGCTTTGTGTGCTTTTTCTTGTAAATTTTTTTAGAACAGACAGACGTATGTCTTACAGTATGAGTATAATGAAGTCAAAGATAAAATGAGAAGTCTGACGAACTTAAATAAAATCATAAGATTTCTGCTTTCGGCGTTTTTTTATAAATATTATAATAAAAAATTGACAAAAAAGAGATTGTGTGGTATACTTATAGATACATAGTATTTACCAAATGGTTGAATTCATAAGAGAGGATGGGATATCTTTTGGAAGGACTGATAAACAAGCAAACAGACACCTCTGTTATAAGATATCGTGATAAATGCGATAAATATGATTACTTAATTGCGATTGGAACAGGAGCAATTGCAGGAATCGTAGATATTATGTTTGTAGGTTCTCCGACGGACAGCAAGCTAGGAAAATGGACTGATGCACAGGTAGATAACTGTGTAAAAGCATTTGCTAAAACAAGTGGCTGGAGTCCAAGAGCCGGAAAAGAAAATAGTACATCCAGTGCAATTGGATTTCTTGAAAAAAAGTTTTCTGTAAATTATGATCAGCGGCACAGCGGCGATGTTGGCAGAGCTTTTTCCATGAGTGCCAAAAATCATCATATGAAATCTCTGGCACACTCTCCGGATGTTATAGGCTTGTTCTTCTCGATTCTTAGCCAATTCACGGGAATATCTGCTTTTCTGGCAAATGGCAAATTGATTACGATATCCTCGGAAACCATGGAACTGCAAGGCGGAAATTTTATCGCAAAAATTTTCTCTGGTGTAGTAAATTGGTTTGGACACCTTATGTCAGACATTGCAGGATCTTCTGGTGCAAGCGGTCGAGGAAGCGGAATTGTGATGCCGTTTTACGAGTTGTTCGGTTTGTGCCATTTTGGAAAATTCAATGCGAGCAGTAATCCACAAAAACCAGTTTTGAATGATCTTGCCACAATCGCTACAAAAGCATTTGAATCTGGTTACGATGCTAGATTCGCTTTGACAATGGCAATTCCCGTTTTAATCAGCGATCTTTTAACACGTCTTGTTTGGGCGATTCGACACCACTTTCAATATCACAAGCCAATTCAAGAGTGCTTGCCAACAAAAAAACACGATGATCTGCGAGTGATGCTGATTGTCAGCAATGGTGTACTTTGCTTGTTCGATGGCGTAGATGCAGCGATTCGCTCTGGAGGAAACTGGGTTCTGTTCTTTACAAGACTAAATTTGATTGCTTGGATACGTCTTATCATACTGGTTCTGAAAGAAGTCATGATTCGTTGTGGGATTGAAACACCGCTGGATGCTTTGAAACGAA
>CAJMMS010000094.1 GCA_905214675.1 uncultured bacterium | reverse complement strand
CACGATATGCGAATACTGGAGAGGATTGTGGGAGTGCAACGCACGGAACAATCCGTAGGCATCATAGTTGGGGACTTTTGACACCCACATCATCTTATGAAAAGCCAAAGAACAACAAGAAAAAGAAAAAAAGTTCCGGAAGCTATGATGTACGGAAGGGGCAGTTTCTTTTTCTCTTCCAGAAAACAAAGTGTCCCGTCATAGCAGCGTGCTTCCATTGCATCATAATAGGCATTCGCTTTTTTCAGTGCAACGATAAAAAGATTGGCTGCGATCTGCCCGAAAGAATAACAGGAGGTTCTGAAATCGCAGAATCCAAGCCTTGCTTCCGCAGAAATCTGCATATTATGCTGTACTTCCAGCAGAATAAAAATGTAGCGGTAGATCATATGCATCAGTTCTGTAAAAAGAGAAGGGCAGTGAATCTTATGGAGAACCGAAAAAAGTTCGTGTGACGGTGTGGAAAGTGTCATCAGGAACATGCAGCTTACGGCACCGAACACTTTCAGCATCAGAAAAAACGCTTTCAGAATGCCGGTATACGTGACACAAAGGTAACAAAAAAACAGATTCAGGTGAAAATCGCCGGTCGGCTGTAAAGAGAGATCAACAGCGATGGCGATGCCGCCAAGCAGTACAAAAAAAACGGGGATCCCTAGCACGGAAAGATAATCATGCAAAGGAATACCGCCAAGAAAAACCGTGACGGAAGCAGCAAATAAGATCAACAAAACAGAGATAACCGGATGGTCCGCAAAAATACAGAACAGAAGCAAAAGCATAGAAAATCCGGCTTTGAATCCCGGACTGATATGCCGGAGCCTGGAATTACAGGCATAAGAATCAATGGCAATACCGCCGGTGTTATGATGATGCATATGCATAAAAAACTCCTTTACTGTGCTTCGCAGATATGCCGCAGGAAAATTTTGCGGATTGCTTCGTATTCACCGAGACCTTTTAAATGACAGACAACCGGATAACCGGCCTGTTCAAACTGAGATTTCCAGGAATCGGCATCGTCTCCTGCCAGGTCATTGCGTGCATGGTCACCGGCAACGATCATAAACGGAGCCAGATGGACGCGGGAAGGCTTCAGATTGCCGACCAGACGCAGCAGGGAGTCCATGGACGGATACGCTTCTACGGTTCCCATAAAAAGATTGTGGTAGCCGAGATCTTTAAAGGTGTAGTCCAGTGCTGCATAGATCGCATTGGCATAATGCGGTGTTCCGTGTCCCATGAAAACAAGGGCCTCATCTTTTGGAATCCCGCCAAAAGCATCCGTCAGGATCTTGACGACTTCACGGCTGTCCTGCTCGGAAGTCAGAAGCGGAGCACCGAACGTAATCCTGGAAAAGGAATCTGAAAAAGCAAGGACATCCTCTTTCATAAGATCGTTCTCAATGCCGTTGATCACATGGGTTGGCTGAACGATCACATCGGTGATGCCGTCACGCTGCATGCGTTCCATGGCTTCGCGTACATTGTCGATATGTATACCGTCACGCTGTTTCAGTTTTTTAAGGATCATTTTACTGGTCCAGGCACGGTAGATGCGGTGCTGCAAAAAGGTCTGTGCAATATCCTGCTCAATACAGTCAATGGTTTTTTCTCTTGTATCATGGTAACTGGTGCCAAAGCTTACAACGAGGATGGCTTTGGCTGTTATTTTTTGTGTTGTGTTCATAAAGTTATAAAAATCCTTTCTATATAGAAAAGTTAAGGTATTAAAAAGTGTAACATTCGCTATCTGAAAAGTCAATTCCGGAAGTAGATTTTTGTCGGAAATTGTGCTATGATTGACAGGATATTTACAGAATCTATTTTCAAAGGAAGAACGTTATGGCAATACAAATGATAGGGATCGATCACAGTGTAGCTGCGATCGATATCCGGACGATTTTTTCATTTACGAAAAAAAAGACAGTGGAAGCACTGGAGATCATAAAACAGAAAAAAGGGATCTGTGGATGTGTTCTGTTATCGACCTGCAACCGCATGGAACTCTGGGTCAGCACGGAAGATGACAGAGGGATCGCTCTCTATGAGCTTCTGTGCGAGATACGGCAGATCCATACCGATGCGTATCAGAAATATTTTACGCAGCGAAAGGAAGAAGAGGCGGTGCAGCATCTGTTCCGCCTTGCCTGCGGACTGGAATCCAGGATTTTAGGAGAAGATCAGATCCTGACACAGGTAAAGGAAGCCCTTGTGACGGCAAGGGAGCATTATGCGGCGGACAATGTGCTGGAAGTACTGTTTCGCATGGCGGTGACTGCCGGCAAGAAAGTGCGGACAAATGTGACGTTTTCCGCCGGCAATCATTCGGTGATCCATCAGGCACTTCGGACACTTCGGCAGGAGGACCTGGAAGTAAAAGGCAAAAAATGTATGGTCATCGGAAACGGTGAGATGGGAAAACTTGCCGCAACCGTTCTGCAGCAGGAAGGTGCGGATGTGACCGTTACCGTACGTCAGTACCGCAGCGGTGTTGTGCAGATCCCGCCGGGATGCAGGCGTATTGATTATGGAAAACGCATGAGCCTGATCAGCTCCTGTGATTTTGTAGTCAGTGCCACGGCAAGCCCGAATTATACGCTCACAAAAGAGGGACTTCAGTTGATTGATCTGGACCATGAACTGATCCTTGTCGATCTGGCGGTGCCGCGTGATATTGATCCGGAGGTGCAGAAACTGAGGTACATCCGTTTTTATGATATCGATTATTTCAAAGTCGATGTTCTGAGCGAGAAAATGAAAGCCGGGATCCAAGAGGCAGAAACCATTCTGAAAGAGCAGATGGAAGAATTTGACAACTGGTATCGGTGCCTTGATGTGATCCCGCGTATCGGAAAGATCAAAGAAGAAGTTGCAACGGATTTGGATCTGCGTCTGCACAAAATCCTGCATCAGCTTCCGATGGAGACAGCCGAAAAAGAAACACTGGAAAAGCAGATCTGTCAGGCAGCACAGAAAGTGACCAACAAAATGCTTTTTGAACTGCGGGGACGGATCAGTGACGCGGCATTTCGGGAATGCATAGATGGTTTAGAGGATATTTATCCTGGCCGAAACTGAATCGCGTGCCAGGTTTCACATGCGTTTGACTTTAATGAAAAAAGGGGAATAAAAACATGACAGAGCATAACATTGTCATAGGAAGCAGAGAGAGCCGTCTGGCGGTGATCCAAAGTGAGATGGTCCGAGATTTTATCAGAGAGCAGAATCCGGAATGTCAGGTGGAAATCCTGACCATGAAAACAACCGGCGATAAGATTCTGGATCGCACGCTGGATAAGATCGGCGGCAAAGGTCTGTTTGTGAAGGAACTGGACAAAGCACTTCTGGATAAGCGCAGCGATCTTTCCGTGCACAGCCTGAAAGATATGCCAATGGAACTTTCCAAAGAGCTGCCGCTGCTTGCATTCTCAAAAAGAGAAGATCCAAGAG
>CAJMMS010000093.1 GCA_905214675.1 uncultured bacterium | reverse complement strand
TGTCCGTCGATATTCCTTCCGGTATTGATGGAAATACGGGTGTGGTACGGGGGATTGCGGTCAGGGCAGATCTTACAGTGACATTTGCTTTTGCGCAGCCGGGGCATTATATTGGAAAAGGGCGTGCCTATACTGGAAAAGTTGTTGTGCGTCAGATCGGTATTACAAAAGAAAGTATTCCAAAGTGCCGGGAAAATTATTTCTGTTATGATAAAGAGGATTTTTTGCGGTTGCCAGAACGTCTTGCTACAGAGAACAAAGGTTCCTGCGGCAAGGTTTTACTGATTGCCGGAAGCCGGGATATGTGCGGAGCTGCAATCTTAAGTGCCCGCGCGGCATACCGTAGCGGAGCCGGATATGTGCGGGTTTATACCGAAGCCTCAAATCGTCCGGTGCTTTTTTCCAGTGTGCCGGAAGCAGTGGTAAGCTGCATTACGGAAGATTGGGAAAGTGAGCTGGCAGACCTGCTTGCGTGGGCAGATGTGGTGGCAGCAGGTCCCGGCATTGGCATGGAACAGCAAAAGTCAGATATACTTTCTTATGTATTAGAACATGCAGATATACCAGTGATCCTGGATGCGGATGCTTTGAATCTGGTCTCTGCGCATGCACTTTTGCGCCCGGATCACATTATGCCGCTTGCGGTGACACCGCATCCTGGAGAAATGGCAAGGCTTTGCGGCAGCAGTCTTTCGGATATTATGCAGGATCTGGCCGGGTGTGCAAAGACTTTTGCCCAAAAGCAAAGAGTGGTATGTGTACTGAAAGATTCGGGAACGGTTGTCAGCAACGGAAGGGAAGCTTATATCAACGTTTCCGGTAACAGCGGTATGGCAACAGCCGGTTCCGGGGATGTACTGACGGGGATTTTTGCAGGACTTACGGCACAGGGCATGGAACTGTTTGAGGCAGCAAAGCTTGCTGTTTTTTTACATGGATGTGCCGGTGACCGGGCAGCGCAGCAATATGGAGAACGAAGTATGACGGCATGGAATCTGACAGAGTCTATCTGCCTGGTTCTTGCTGATGCAGATAAAAACAGAAAAACGCATTTTTGTAACAAGGAAGGACTTGAAAATAATGAGCAGTAGATACAGCCGTGTCTGTGCCGAGATCGACATGGATGCCATTGCAGAAAATTTCCGGGTAATGCATGAAGCAATCGATCCGGAAACCAAAATGGTTGCTGTAATAAAAGCAGATGGTTATGGTCATGGTGCCGTTCCGATCGCACAGATGATACAGCCAAAGGATTATATATGGGGATTTGCAACTGCAACTATGACAGAAGCGATGAACCTGCGGAAAAACCAGATTACAAAGCCAATACTGATTCTTGGCTATACTTTTGAAGAAGATTACGAAGAATTGATCCATTATGAGATTAGACCGGTTGTGTTTAAACTGGATATGGCAAAGGAATTGTCACAGGTGGCTGTCCGTTTGCGGAAAACACTTCCTATACATATTGGACTGGATACCGGTATGAGCCGTATCGGTTTTTCAGATACGGAAGAAAGCATTCAGACCATACGGGAAATCGCCAAACTGCCGGGTATTAAAATAGAAGGAATGTTTACTCATTTTGCGAAGGCGGACGAAACGGATAAAACAGCAGCGCACAGACAGTTTGAACGTTATATGCATTTTGCGCACAGACTGGAAGAAGCGGGGGTATCCGTTCCGCTTAAGCATGTATCAAACAGTGCAGCTTTGATGGAACTGCCGGATATGAATCTGAATCTTGTGCGTGCAGGTATCAGTATTTATGGCATTTATCCATCAGATGAAGTGTCCAGAGATTCCATGAAGCTGATTCCGGCAATGTCGCTGCGCAGTCATATTGTGTATGTCAAAGAAATTGCGGCAGGTACGCAGATCAGTTATGGTGGTACCTTTACCGCAGAACATAAAATGCGCATTGCAACCGTTCCGGTAGGTTACGGGGATGGTTATCCGCGCACCTTATCTAATAAGGCTTCGGTTCTGATACATGGGAAACGTGCCAGAATTCTGGGAAGAATCTGTATGGATCAGTTTATGGTTGATGTGACAGATATTCCAAATGCAAAGGAACTGGATGAAGTGATCCTGGTCGGGAAACAGGGTGAAGAGGAGATTACCGTAGATGAACTGGGGACTCTCAGCGGTCGTTTTTCCTATGAATTTGTCTGTGATATTGGAAAACGGGTACCAAGATTATATATGAAAGATCATAAAGTTTACCTCGTTCGCGACGATTCTGATATGGAATAAACAAAATTTCTGCTGCTTTAAGACAAGACGAACTGCATACACCAGAAAAATGTGGAAATACTAAGCTTAAAACCAGAAGCGGAGTGTGAAGTGTGTGTTGATTCGACGAGGGGATATTTTTTATGCAGATTTACGACCGGTGATCGGTTCAGAACAGGGAGGAGTACGACCGGTACTGATCATTCAGAATGATACAGGAAACCGGCACAGTCCGACTGTGATCTGTGCGGCGATTACTTCAAAAATGAATAAGGCAAAACTTCCAACGCATGTGGAGATTGAATCTTCACGATACGATATGGTGCGTGATTCTGTTATTTTACTGGAACAGCTTCGTACCATAGATAAAAAGAGACTGAAGGACAAAGTGTGCCATCTGGATACCGAGATTCTGGAACGTGTCAATCAGGCACTTGCAGTCAGTCTGGATCTACATAGCTGATTGCTTCCGGGAACTTGACTATTTTTCAGTGTGGTGTTATCATAATGGATATGCCTGCCTTCTGTGCAGGGAAATCAGGCCGTTAAGCGGCAGAATGAAGAAACAGATACATGGAAGAGAAAGGAAGATTTCGAAATGTCAGGACATTCAAAATTTGCAAACATAAAGCACAAAAAAGAGAAAAATGATGCTGCAAAAGGAAAGATCTTTACGATCATCGGTCGTGAGATTGCCGTAGCAGTAAAAGAGGGCGGACCAGATCCGGCAAACAACAGCAAACTTGCCGCTGTTGTTGCAAAAGCAAAAGCAAACAACATGCCGAACGATACGATCGACCGTGGCATCAAGAAAGCAGCCGGAGATGCGAACTCTGTCAATTACGAGTATGTTTCCTATGAAGGATATGGTCCTTGCGGAATCGCGATCATCGTAGACGCACTGACAGACAACAAAAACCGTACTGCTGCAAATGTAAGAAGTGCATTTACAAAAGGAAACGGAAGCATCGGAACACAGGGCTGCGTATCTTACATGTTCGACCGCAAGGGACAGATCGTGATCGACAAAGAAGAATGTGATATGGATGCAGATGACCTGATGATGCTGGCTCTGGATGCAGGTGCAGAAGATTTTTCCGAAGAAGAGGACAGCTTTGAGATTCTGACCGCACCGGATGATCTGGAGGCCGTAAGAGAAGCTCTTGAAGCAGAAAAGATTCCGATGGCTCAGGCAGAAGAGACCATGATCCCTCAGAATTATGTTGCTCTTGATGATGAGACTGCTCTGAAAAACCTTCAGCGTACCCTGGATCTGCTCGAAGAAGACGATGATGTTCAGGCGGTATACACCAATCTGGACGAGTAAACACAAAGCGGATAAGAATCCGTTTGATGAGGATTGTGATATATGAGTAGTAATTATACGAT
>CAJMMS010000092.1 GCA_905214675.1 uncultured bacterium | reverse complement strand
CAGGCATGAATGGACATATCGCAAAACCGCTGGATATGAATAAGCTGAATGATGTTCTGGAAAGCTGGCTGTAACAGGATAATCGGCAAATAAGATAAATTGATTGACACCATATGCGAACTACATATGCTATAAAGTAGGAAGTATAACAAATCCAGAGAGAAGGAATCAGCATTAGAATTTCCCCTTTACAAATCGTGAATAAAGTACTATGATAGAAAAAGATATCTTCAGGGCAGGGTGCAATTCCCTACCGGCGGTAAAGCCCGCGAGCCGAGAGGCATGATCCGGTGAGATTCCGGAGCCGACAGTACAGTCTGGATGGAAGAAGATGATAGTACAGTTGATTTTCAGATAAATGAATGTAGTATCGATGCTCTGAGATGGTAATCCATTTCAGAGCTTTTTTTATCTTAGTCGGAGAAGACTCCCACTTCTATAAATGGCGAGCAACAAATTTGTCTTAGTGGGAGTGCAATCTCCGACTAAGATAAACGCTCCGCGAGAATGCACAGCGATTCTGTTGGGTAAATGTCAGCAAAGCTGACCAGAATCAAATTTGGAAAGAAGGAACACAAATGACAGATCAGAATTATATGCTCCAGGCTATTCAACTGGCGAAACAAGGAGAGGGCTGGACAAATCCGAATCCGATGGTAGGGGCAGTGATCGTAAAAAACGGGCGGATCATCGGAAAAGGCTATCACAAAAAATGCGGAGAGCTTCATGCAGAACGTAATGCAATCGCTTCACTTACGGAATCTGCGGAAGGTGCGACCATTTATGTCACACTGGAACCTTGCTGTCATTATGGCAAAACTCCTCCATGTACAGAGGCGATCATTGAGCAGAAGATCAAGAGAGTGGTGATCGGTTCCAGAGATCCGAATCCGAAAGTGTCAGGAAAAGGTATAAAGATGCTGCAGGAAGCAGGTATTGAAGTCATTGAGGATTTTATGAGGGAAGAATGTGACCGGCTCAATCCGGTATTTTTCCATTATATTACAACGAAGACACCTTATGTGGTCATGAAATATGCCATGACACTGGATGGGAAAATTGCGACGAAAACAGGTGCATCGAAATGGATCACCGGAGAAGCAGCAAGAGCGGAAGTGCAGCATATGCGTCATCGGTATATGGGGATCATGGCGGGCATCGGAACGGTGCTTGCGGACGATCCGATGTTAAATGTTCGCATGGAAGGTTGGAAAAGTCCAATCAGGATTCTGTGTGACAGCGGGCTTCGGATTCCGCTGGATGGTCAGATCGTAAAAAGTGCAGGAAAGTACCGGACAATTGTGGCTTATGCAGATTCGGAAAATACAGAAGCGAAAAGAAAAAGATTACATGAAATGGGAGTTGAGACGATCTGCTGTCCGGATGAAAACCATCGGATCGATCTTAAAAAACTGATGAGATATCTCGGGGAAGAAGGCATTGACAGTATTCTTCTGGAAGGCGGAGGCACCTTAAATGACAGTGCTCTGCGAGCTGGAATTGTGCAGGAAGTACAGGCTTTTATAGCACCGAAATTATTTGGCGGTATGAACAGCAAAACACCGGTGGAGGGCATCGGCGTTCGTTTCCCTTCGGAAGCAGTAAAGCTGAAATGTACCGATATCTGCCAAATCGGTGAGGATATCCGAATCACATGCCAGGTGTGTGGGAAAGAACAGGAGGAGTCATGTTTACAGGAATCGTAGAAGAGAAAGGAACAATCCGCTATATACAGCTGACAGGAGAATCCGGAGTTCTGGCAGTGAAAGCGAAAAAAGTACTGGAAGGCACAAAGATTGGTGACAGTATTGCCGTAAATGGCATATGCCTGACCGTTACATCGCTTCAGTCGGATGGATTTACCGCAGATGTAATGGCAGAGACAATCCGAAGGAGCAGTCTGGGAAGCAGCAGGGCCGGAAGCAAAGTAAATCTGGAGCGTGCGATGGCTGCCGATGGCAGATTCGGAGGACATATCGTAAGCGGCCATATTGACGGAACCGGTGTGATCCGTTCCATGATCCGGGAAGAAAATGCTATCTGGGTATCGATCGGAACATCACCGCAGATTTTGCATCTGATCGTAGAAAAAGGTTCCATTTGTATCGATGGGATCAGCCTGACGGTGGCGAAAGTAGATGAAACGGGTTTTCAGGTTTCGGTCATTCCGCATACGGGAGAAGAAACTGCACTTTTGGAAAAAGTGCCGGGTGATCCGGTTAATCTGGAAAATGATGTGATCGGAAAATATGTAGAAAGGCTGCTTGACATTCAGAAAAACGAAGAAGAGAAAAAAGAATCCGGAATTACGATGGAATTTCTAGAGAAATTCGGATTTTAAGAGGAGGATCTTTATTATGTCACAAAACAATCAGTATAATACCATTGAAGAAGCACTGAGAGATTTAAGGGAAGGAAAAGTCATTTTGGTTACCGATGATCCGGACAGAGAAAATGAGGGAGATTTGATCTGTGCGGCAGAATTTGCAACGCAGGAAAATATTAATTTTATGGCAACTTATGCGAAAGGATTGATTTGCACACCGATGAGTGCGGAAATTGCGGCAAAATTGAATTTTCCGCCGATGGTTGCTGAAAATACCGATAATCACGGAACTGCATTTACGGTGGCAGTGGATCATGCAGACACAACGACCGGTATCTCGGCAGCAGAGCGTTCTTATACGATCCGCAAATGTGTGGACAAGGAGGCAAAACCGGAAGATTTCAGAAGACCGGGACATGTATTTCCTCTTATTGCCAGAAAAGGCGGTGTTCTGGTAAGAAACGGTCACACAGAGGCAACGACGGATCTTATGAGAATGGCCGGACTGAAAGAATGCGGTGTGTGCTGTGAGATCATGAAAGAAGACGGTACCATGATGCGTACACCGCAGCTGTGGGAAATGGCAAAAGAACACAATCTGACCTTTATCACAATCCGTGATCTGCAGGATTATATGAGAGTACATGAAAAACACGTAAAAGAAGAGGCAGTTGCAGATCTCCCGACACAGTACGGTGATTTTAAAATTCATGGATATATCAATGATATTACAGGAGAACATCATCTTGCACTGGTAAAAGGTGAGATCGGAGATGGTGAAGATGTGCTCTGCCGTGTACATTCGGAGTGCCTGACCGGAGATGCATTTGGATCACTTCGATGTGACTGCGGTCTTCAGCTTCAGACTGCGATGCGTCAGGTAGAAGCAGAAGGAAGAGGAATCATTCTTTATATGCGGCAGGAAGGCAGAGGCATCGGTCTGATCAATAAAATAAAAGCATATGCACTTCAGCAGCAGGGATACGATACTGTGGAAGCAAATGTAAAATTAGGGTTTGCACCGGATCTTCGCGAGTATTGGATCGGGGCACAGATTTTATCAGACCTTGGTGTAAAATCCTTGAGATTACTGACGAACAATCCGGATAAGGTCTACGGACTTGGCGGGTTCGGACTGAAGATCAATGAAAGAGTACCGCTGGAGATTCCGCCGCAGAAATATGACCTGAAATATATGAGAACAAAACAGGAAAAGATGGGACATATTTTCAAAGCGATCAAGTTATAAAAAAATGATGTGGGTGTCAAAAGTCCCCGACTATGATGCCTACGGATTGTTCCGTG
>CAJMMS010000091.1 GCA_905214675.1 uncultured bacterium | reverse complement strand
GTTTTGCAGTGAACGGCGTCCTGTTTCCGTATATCAATTTCTCGACAAATTTTTATTTGCCCAAAAACCGGATTTTCTTTATCCGAAATCACCTTGAGGCATTTACGATATATTCCAGCATACCGACCGTTCCGTCAATGCCAAGAAGAGAGCTGTTGACAATAATATCACGGTCTTTCGTGTGCTGCCATTTGCGGTCCGTAAAATAGGAATAATAATTGTTTCGCATTTTATCAATCTGTACCATCAGTTTCTGGGCCTGGACTTCGGTGACATCTTCTGTTTCCATAATGCGCTTTATACGGTCTGTATCCGGTGCTGTGATAAAGACATTCAGTACATCATCGCGGTCTTTTAAAATCCAGTCTGCAAGTCGTCCAATAAAGACACAACATTCTTTTTCTGCAAGCTCCTCGATCAGTCTGCTTTCCATCCGGAACAGATAGTGGCTGGTATTGTAATCCGTTACTCTGGTTGGAACATAATGATCCAGGATCTTCTGTGGCAGCTTTTCATCTGCACTTTCCAGCCCCTGTTCGCTGATGCCGGTTTTTTCGGAAAGAAGATCCAGAAGATTGCGGTCATAGAAATGATACCCCAGTCTTTCTGCAAGTGCTTCACCGATCATGCGGCCGCCGCTGCCAAAACTTCTTGAAATCGTAATAATTCGCTTTTTACTCATACAAAAACCCCCTTTGCAGTAATAGATGTCATCACTTCAATCAAAACAGATTATTTTAATTTCAGTATACAGGAAAATACAAAAAAAGTAGTTGAAAATTCAAATAATTATGTTACAATAATGTTACAAGTTTTTAACGTGATATTGAAAGTGCAGGAGATAGGAAATGACGCTATATGAGGCCGTGTATACACGCAAGTCGATCAGAAGTTTTCGTAAAGATAAAGTAGAAGAAAAGATTTTAGAAGGAATGGTTACGTTTTATCATGAGATGGAACCACTTTTTCCGGGGATTGAGACAAGTATTGAAGTGATCGATACACAGAGCAGGAAAACGAAAGGCAGGCTTGGCGGTATCATGAATGTTTCGGCACCGTATTATCTGGCAATCTATACCGAAGAGAAAGAAAAAGCCGATATGAATGCCGGATATATCATGCAGCAGTTATCCTTATACCTGTTTGGAAAGGGTATCGGAAGCTGCTTTCAGGGAATGGGGCATTTAAAAGGTGAAATGCCAAAAGCAGGGATGCGCTGTGTGATTCTGATGGCGCTTGGATATCCGAAAGTAGATATGATACGCGATCAGGAGGAGGCAAAGCGTCAGAGTCTGGAAGCACTCTGTGCCTGGAAAGAGCAGCCAAGACGTTTTGTGAAAGAATTTCTGGAGGCAGCCAGACTTGCACCATCAGCGTTCAATGCACAGCCGTGGCGTTTTGTTGTGTATGAGAACCGCGTCCATGTCTTTTCAAAACAGACAGTAGGACAGAGAAGATTTCTGGGAAAATACAATGAATTTGATTTCGGTATCATGCTGGCAAATATTATGATCGCAGCAGAACAGCTCTGGGTGGATGTGGATCTGATCCGGCTGGATAACATTACACATATGGAACTGCCGAACAACCGCTATGTGATCAGCGTTATTATGCGGGAAGCAGAAAGTTAAGCTGCAAGATCACTTTTCAAGTCGAATATAAGGAGATCGTTATGGCACTTGCAGATGAAAAGGACTCCATCCTGTACAGGTCATGTGCAACGGAAAGAAACCGTGAAAGCATCAACCTTCCATACAACGGAAAATCACCGTAGGACGTGCAGAAGACAATGATATCAGAGTCCTCTATCCGTTTATGTCCCGTCATCATTTCTGGATTTTACTGGAAGAAGGAACGGTTTATGTAGAAGATCTGCAAAGTACAAACGGCCTTTATCTTAATGGGAAACGAGTCTCCAAGGCAATCGTGAGATCAGGAGACGTCCTTTCTGTCCTGGACTTTCGTCTTATTCTGGAAAATGGAATCCTTTCTTTTAAAAATACAGAAAATGCAGTTGTGATCGCGGATCATATCGGGAAGATGGATAAACCGGAGAAAAAGATAGTAGTAGATAAAAATGCATGGAGAATCGCATATGCAGATGAACTTCAGAAAAAATCGGAAGCGTACAGGCATTTTGCATTCCAGGTAAAGCCAGATGGCGCGTTCGGTATTTATCTTGATATGGAAATGATCCATGTGCGGGTATGGATGAATGGAACATCAATACCGCTTCTTAGTATTCCGGCATATTGTATCCTCGATGATCTGGGAGATGTTCTGACCGGTAAGCGTGCTGTCGTTCATGCAAAAATGAATCAAGAGAAAAAGTTACATTCGGTGCTTGCATTTATGCAGGAAGCAGACCGTCTTGTTCATTCAGCGATGGAACCTTGTGCGATACGATATTGTATTGCCCTTATGAAGGAGTTGAAAAGAGAACTTGAAAAAACGGCATTTGCATCGGTCAAAAAGTGTGTTGTTGCAGTTTCCGTGCCGGAAATCGTAACGCAGAAAAATGTAAAGACTGCCATGGAAATGTCAGGATTTCATGTGCTGCGGATTATGAGCGTAGTGGAAGCGTGTGCACTGGCAAAAGCGTATCGGATGAATAAAGAGCAGGAATTTCTGGTGCGCGTGATCGCAAACCAGGAAAGGCAGAACATGAAAGCAGAATATGGGGATGACCTGCTGGAAGGAGTGGAATATACTTTTGGGGAGAACATACCAGAGATAACTCCTGGCATGGAATGTTATTTTTTCAGTGATGACAGATCCAGGAAAGCACCTGGACGGGAAATGGCTGGTTATGAAAAACTTTCCGAGGTTGCAGCGGATGGAGCGGTAGTCCAGGGAGTAAAGCTTACCAAGGGCAGTGATATTCTGATGCTTGGAATTTTTCCGTGGAAGGCAGGAATCGAAGTGGACATTATCAAAGGGGGAGTGGAATGTATCCCATTAACCTGGCTCAGTAAGGAGCAGACAACGATTCCGATGAAAACAGACTCTTTGAATCTTTTACTGGATTCAGGTATTGAGGGAAAAAGACTTAGTCTGTATCTGGAAGTAGATGGTTTTCGAAGAAAAGTCAGAACCTGGAAAATGGAAGAGATCTGCCCTGAATTTCCAAAAGATACACGTCAGATGAAGATCTGGATTGAGATAAATACGGAAAGAACCGATTTTACACTGATCTTGCAGGCGGGAGAGAAGCGGGTAGTGGCAGATCTGAATCAATACCAGGAAGAAAAACGTAAGCGTTTCCCGATTACAACAGAGGTTGTACCGGAACAGGCGTTGAGAAAGGTACTTTACGGCGGAAAAGAATTTTGCCGGGGTGTGGAAAATCTGGAAGAAGCAAATACAAATTTTGCACTGAGAAAGGGAATCCAGATGATTGCCAGACAGACAAAAGAAGTATTTGCAGACGGTTTCTTTGAAGATGGAGATATCCGGGTTGGCACATTTATTGAAAAGCTGTTGGCTGTGAAGGACAATGTAGAGTATGGGATTGTCGGAGCGGAGAGAACGACGAAGCGTACGGAATATGTGAAGGAGAAGCTGCTTCTGATAAATTTCCGTAAAGTATTGGATCAGACTTTAGATTCGTTAAATGTTATGCCGGTCGAAGCAAATGGGGTAATCTTTGATCCATATATTCATGAGGCTATACAGATGAAAGAGACCGATCTGGTGGAAGAGGACCGAGTTGTCAGTGA
>CAJMMS010000090.1 GCA_905214675.1 uncultured bacterium | reverse complement strand
AAAGAAATCCCGAACCTTCTGGTTGCAGGAGAGGCAGCAGGCGGAATCCACGGAACCAACCGACTGATGGGTAACTCTCTGCTCGATGTCATCGTATTCGGCAGAAATGCAGGTAAAAAAGCAGCTGCAAAATACAAAGACGTAGAACTTGGTGAGATGAACCTGGATCATGTAAAAGCATACGATGAAGAATTGAAAGAAGCAGGAGTAGAAACAAACGAAGTATCTCCGATGCTGCTTCCTCATTATGCAAGACATGAAAGAAAAATCACAGGTGAAGTAGTAAGTGCGTAATGAGAGGAGAAATAACATGCGTGAAATTCAGGCAAGCCAGATTACAGATGTAGTCGAAAAGCTCTGTATCGAAGCAAATGAACATCTTCCGGAAGATGTGAAATGTGCAATCAAAAACTGCAGAGCATGCGAAGACTGGGAGATTGCCCAGGGAGTACTGGACAAGATCATTGAGAATTATGAAATCGCTGATACACAGTGCGTACCGATCTGTCAGGATACCGGTATGGCATGTGTATTCCTGGAGATTGGTCAGGATGTACATATCACAGGCGGAGATCTTGCAGATGCGATCAACGAAGGTGTACGCCGCGGATATGACAAAGGTTATCTGAGAAAATCCGTTGTAAAAGATCCTGTCCGCAGAGGAAATACAGGTGACAATACACCGGCTATGATCTACACAGAAATCGTTCCGGGCGAGCAGATCAAAATCACAGTAGGACCAAAAGGTTTCGGAAGTGAAAACATGAGTGCAATCCGCATGTTCAAACCATCTGCCGGACTTCAGGGAATCAAAGATTTTATCCTTGAGACTGTAGAAACAGCAGGTCCGAATCCATGCCCTCCTATGGTTGTAGGTGTTGGTATCGGAGGAACTTTTGATAAAGCAGCACTGCTGGCTAAAAAAGCACTGATGCGTCCGATCGATTCTGAAAATCCGGATCCGTTCTATGCAGACCTTGAAAAAGAAATGCTGGAAAAAGTAAATAAACTGGGTATTGGACCGCAGGGATTTGGCGGAAAGACAACAGCAATTGGTCTGAACATTGAAACCATGGCTACACATATCGCAGGTATGCCATGTGCGATCAATATCAACTGTCATGTAACACGCCATAAAACGGAGGTGATTTAAATGGAAAAACATATTACACTGCCTCTTACAGAAGAACTGGCAAAAACACTCCATGCAGGTGACACAGTTTACCTGACAGGAACCATTTATACATCACGAGATGCAGGACATAAACGTATGTGTGAAGCACTGGCAAGAGGAGAAAAGATTCCATTTGATCCGACAGATGCTACGATCTACTATGTAGGTCCTACACCGGCAAAACCAGGTCAGGTTATCGGGTCTGCAGGTCCGACAACCAGCGGACGTATGGATGCTTATGCTCCGACTATGATGTCTGTTGGAGCAAGAGGTATGATCGGTAAAGGTGCAAGACTTCCGGAAGTTGTAGAAGCAATGAAAAAATACAGCGGTGTTTACTTTGGTGCGATCGGAGGAGCAGGTGCTCTTCTGGCAAAATGTATCAAAAAAGCAGAGCTGATCGCATACGAAGATCTGGGTGCAGAAGCACTGAGAAAACTGTATGTGGAAGATATGCCTTTGTTTGTCATCATTGACAGCGAAGGAAATAACCTGTACGATGAAGGCCGTAAGGCTTATCTGGAAACACAGGACAAATAAAAATAGAATGGATGTCGCAGCAGGGCACGGCGGCAGCATCAGGAGGAAAAACTCATGGGTATAACTGATTTACTGGAAGCGTTAATGATACTTTGTTTCGGACTTTCCTGGCCGATTTCCATCCGGAAATCCTGGGTTTCCAGAACAGCCAAAGGAAAGAGTCTTTTCTTTGAGTTCTTTATCTGGATCGGTTATGTCTTTGGTATCGCACGTAAGATTATTATGTGGAATGAAGCAGTAGCAGCAGGAAACAGCCTTAACTGGCTTTTCTATCTGGCATGGGCATTCTACATTCTGAACATTGTTGAGATTACAATTGACATGGCACTGTATTTTAGAAATGTAAAACTGGACAAAGAAGCCGGAAGATAGGAAATAAGCGCAAAAGAATCAGAAACTTGCAGACAGCAGCCGCTTTCATACAGGGGGAAAACGGTTGCTGTTTTTTTAATTTTTGGATGCCGACATAGAGATATTACTTGATTTTGTCGGGAAATGTATTAAGATAGAGATACGAAAAATTATATAAAACTGAAGACTTAAGAAAAGGAGGGCAGACGAGATGGGAGATTTATTTGACAGATTGGCGAATTATGGAAATTCTGGTATCTATCCGTTTCATATGCCGGGACACAAAAGACAGAAAACGGCTGATTTTAATCCATATAAAATAGACATCACCGAGATAGAAGGATTTGACAATCTGCACCATGCGGAAGGTATTCTTCTGGAGGCACAGAAAAAGGCGGAGAAGCTGTACGGTTCAGAAGAATCCCACTTTCTGATCAACGGTAGTACAGCAGGAATTTTAAGTGCTATTTCTGCATGTGCAACAAAGACCGTTCTGATTGCACGGAATTGTCACAAAGCGGTTTATCATGCGGCACTGATCCGAAATCTGGAAGTATATTATGTTTATCCGGAAATACAGGAAGAATTTATGTTAAATGGTGGTATCAATCCGGCGGATGTGGAACGTTCTCTTGTGGAGCATCCGGAAATTGAAGCAGTTGTGATTACTTCACCGACATATGATGGAGTAGTTTCTGATATAAAGAAAATTGCAGAGATTGCACATGCGCATGGAAAGCCATTGATCGTGGATGAGGCGCACGGAGCACATTTTGGATTTTCAAAATATTTCCCGGAAAATTCGGTTCATCTTGGAGCAGATATTGTGATTCACAGTCTGCATAAGACGCTGCCTTCCTACACGCAGACGGCATTGATCCATATCAACGGAAATCTGGTTGACCGTCAGAAGATTCGGATGTTTTTGCAGATGTACCAGACAAGCAGCCCGTCCTATATTCTGATGGCGGGAATGGATGAATGTATCCGTTATGTGGAAGAACAGGGAGAGCATGCTTTTCAGAAATTTGCAGAAAGACTGGATCGTATTTACCGCAGATCAAAAGAATTTCGTTCTATTCATCTGGTGGATGAGAGTATTGTTGGAAAAAACAGTATTTATGATTTTGATCGTTCCAAACTGATCTTTTCGGTGAAAAAGTGTGGAATTGCAGGAAATGAGCTGCAGAAGATGTTACTTCGCACTTATAATATTGAAATGGAGATGGCAGCAGGAAATTATGCGCTGGCACTGACATCCCTGTGTGACACGGATCAGGGCTTCCACAGACTGTTTTATGCTGTGAAAGGTATTGATGAGCAGATCAGTCGTTTCCAGACCTCAGAAAACAAAAAAGAAGGTAACTGGATTGAAGATGGAGTTACAAGAAATATAATTGACTGTACGATGAATGAAGCATTTGAATCACCGAAAGAAAGTGTGCCGCTGAAAGAAAGCGCGGGACGTATTTCAGGAGAATTTTTGTATCTGTATCCACCTGGAATCCCGATGATCGTGCCGGGGGAGAAAATAGATGCTACCCTTCTTAAAAGACTGGAAAACTATAAGAAGAAAGGGTTCCAGTTCCAGGGATTGAAAGATTATGGCGGAGAGAAGATAGAAGTGGTGAAATAAGAATTTGCGGTGGTTTCCTGGCACATGTACAGAAAGGAAATCACCGATT
>CAJMMS010000089.1 GCA_905214675.1 uncultured bacterium | reverse complement strand
GTCCGGATGAGCCGGAATCCCAGAGAGCATATCCCATCAAGAAATATAAAAATGGGTCAAGTTAAGGCTTTAGCTGTGGGGAGTGTCAAGCCATAATATAAAAGAATGTATTCTAATAAAAGTTAATTTACAAGGAGTTATAACAAATGCAGTTACAAAACGGAAGACCAGAAAATACAGATGGCAGACTCGACAAAGAGATCCGCGTATATGATTTTTTAGACAAACTTGGAGTAGAGTATCAGAGAGTAGATCACGAGGCAGCCATGACAATGGAGGCCTGCGAGGCAATCGACCGTGTCCTTGGTGATGACACAGCGATCTGCAAAAACCTTTTTCTGTGCAACCGCCAGGAAACAGACTTCTATCTGCTCCTGATGCCGGGTGACAAACCTTTTAAGACCAAGAATCTCTCCGCACAGATCGGTTCTGCCAGATTGTCCTTCGCCAAACCGGAATATATGGAAAAATATCTAGACATCACACCCGGGTCTGTCAGTGTCCTTGGTCTTATGAACGACCATGAGAAAAAAGTCCAGCTTCTGATCGACGAAGATGTACTCAAAGATCCATATTTCGGATGTCACCCATGTATCAACACATCCAGCCTGAAATTCTCAACAAAGGATTTCACAGACAAGATCATCCCTGCTCTCGATCACCCTCCGATCACGGTGAAGCTTCCTCTTCCGGAAGAACAGGCTTAATCTTTCAAAAACTATTACCTGGAGATCTTATCATGAAAAAACAACTGAATTATTCAAAACTGTTACTGGAAACAGTGATTCTGACTATTGCCGTGGCGATCATCGCCGCAGCGGTATATTTTTTCCTGGTTCCAAGCCATACTTCTGTCAGCAGCATTTCCGGTCTTGGAATCGTTTTGTCCAACTTTGTTCCGCTTCCGCTTTCTGCGATCACGATGATCCTGAATGTGGTACTGCTGATCATCGGTTTTTTTACCTGCGGTAAAGAGTTTGGTGTAAAGACTGTTTATACCAGCATCATGCTTCCTCTGTTTCTTGGTCTGTTCGAAAAGATTTTTCCTGATTTCGGTTCCATGACCAACAGTCAGGAGCTGGATGTTCTCTGCTATATCCTGATCGTCAGCGTAGGACTGAGCATTCTTTTTAACAGAAATGCATCCTCCGGCGGTCTGGACATTGTTGCAAAGATCATGAACAAATATCTGCATATGGAACTTGGCAAGGCCATGTCACTTTCCGGTATGTGCGTTGCACTTTCTGCCGCACTTGTTTATGACAAGAAGACTGTCGTTTTGAGTATCCTTGGAACTTATTTCAACGGAATCGTTCTGGATCATTTTATCTTTGACCATAACATTAAACGACGTGTGTGCATCATCACGAAGAAGGAAGAAGAGCTCCGAAACTTCATTATCCATGAATTACATAGTGGAGCTACTGTTTATGAGGCATACGGTGCTTACAATATGCAGAAACGAAATGAGATCATCACCATCGTAGATAAGACGGAGTATCAGAAGCTGATGAACTTCATCAACAAAGAAGATCCACTTGCATTTATCACGGTATATAATGTGTCTAATATGCGTTATCAGCCAAAAGTATAAAAGTTGGGGCGAGACCAATGGTCTCGCCCCCGTTTTTTACATTGAAATCCATCCAAATGCATTCGCTACGGAACTGATCAGAATGATCGCCGCAAAGATCGGACAGAGATACTGAATCATAAAATTGAAAATATTTTTTCTTCGGAAAGTACTTTCTTCAAGAAGAACTTCTTTCTCGATTCGTTTTACACCAATAACCCTGGATACCAGAAGGCAGGTAGCAATTGCTGCGATCGGCATCATTACGGAGTTGGTCAGGAAATCAAAGAAATCAAGGAACTGCATTCCAATAATCTTTACAAATCCCAGTGGTCCATATCCCAGAGAAGAAAGGCTTCCGAGAATTATCATGATGACTCCGACAAGAACGGTTGATTTCCTGCGGCTCCATTTCAGCTCATCCTGGAAAGTAGAAACTGCACTCTCTGTCAGAGCAATAGAGCTTGTCAGTGCTGCACAGAGTACCAGGACAAAGAACAGGATTCCTACCAGTGTTCCGAATCCCATGCTTGCAAATACTTTCGGAATCGTGATGAACATCAGCGCCGGACCAGCCTGCAGTGTGTCCGGATCGCCGCCGGAGAAAGCAAAAACTGCCGGAATGATCATCAGACCTGCCATCATTGCAATCGCCGTGTCAAAGATTTCTACATTTGTTGTAGAGCCTTCGATAGACACATCTTTCTTCATATAAGAACCGAATGTTACCAGGATACCCATTGCAATTGACAGGGAATAGAACATCTGTCCCATCGCTGCAACAACTGTCATCCAGGAAAAGTTCTTAATGTTCGGTACAAGGAAGTACTTCACGCCTTCCAGTGCACCTGGTCTTGTCACAGAATAAATTACAATGACAACTGACAAAAAGACCAGGATCGGCATCATAAACTTGGAAACTCGTTCCACACCGTTCTGCACGCCTGCATAAATGATCATCAGGGTAAGCAGGGTAAAAAACAGAAAACAGACTTCTGTGGAAACTCCATCAGATATAAATGTAGAAAAGTAACCGTCTGTAGCAAGTCCCTGACTGTTTCCTTTGATATACTCCACCAGATATTTGATCACCCATCCACCGATCACAGAATAATACGGTACGATCAGAACCGGAATGATCGCATTGATCCATCCACCAAATGACAGCCATTTGGATTTACCAAATTTTGCAAAAGCTCCTACAGGGCTTTTCTTTGTCATACGTCCGAGTGCTGTCTCCGCTACAATCATCGTGTAACCAAACGTCAGTGCCAGGATGATGTAAACCAGTAAAAAAATGCCGCCGCCATACTTCGCTGCAAGGTATGGAAATCTCCATATATTTCCAAGACCTACCGAAGCACCGGCCGCAGACAGTACAAACCCGATCTTGCCCGAGAATGTACTTCTCTCATGCTTATGCTTGTTCATAATTTTTCTCTCCCAATTTTCTTAATCTACACTCTTCTGATGATATCACGCTTTTGCATCATAAGCAAATGATATATCGTAAAAAGGGATGCAGAAGCTATTTTTATGCTTCTGCATCCCGATT
Organism: uncultured bacterium; assembly: GCA_905214675.1. GTDB lineage: Bacteria > Bacillota > Clostridia > Lachnospirales > Lachnospiraceae > Hominisplanchenecus. Next base: position 670 of record CAJMMS010000089.1, on the reverse strand, counting down.
TTTGTAAAAATCCGTAAGTTTTCTTTATTTAACTCTCTTTAATTCATATTCTCTGGTTCCAAGTCCGACCTTTTCTGCCTGATCCAGAGTTGCCTTCCATTCGATGTTTGGATTGGAATCTTTGAAATGATCGTGATGACAATGCCATCCAGGTTCTGCCAGATGTTCTCCGAGCTGGCTGTTCTCGATCGGTGTTGCTTTGAGGCAGGCATCTGCACATGCCTGATCCAGAGCGACCGGATCAAAGCTTGCAAACATTCCGATATCCGGAAGGATCGGTGCATCGTTCTCTCCATGACAGTCACAGTTCGGGCTGATATCCTGAACCAGCGCGATATGGAAATGTGGGCGTCCGTGGCAGACTGCCTGTGCATATTCTGCCATCTTGCGGTCAAGAAGTTCATTTGCACTGCTGTTCGGATTGTATACAGCATCAAAACTGCAGGCTCCGATACAGCGTCCACAGCCCTTGCATTTATCATAATCGATCACGGCTTTTTTGTTTACATAAGTAATCGCGTCACTTCCGCATTCTTTTGCACAGCGGCGGCAGCCACGACAGACTTCTTCGTTGATTGCCGGTTTTCCACTTGCATGCTGCTGCATTTTTCCTGCACGGCTTCCGCAGCCCATGCCAATATTCTTGAGTGCACCGCCAAATCCAGTTGCC
>CAJMMS010000088.1 GCA_905214675.1 uncultured bacterium | reverse complement strand
CGGTACGCACGGTGGTGTGAGAGGACGGCGGTTAGTCACCGCCTCCTACTCGATTTTATCCGGATAGAGATTTTACACACTGCCAAGTATCGTGCGCAGCACTTGTTCCGGGGACATTTTCTGGATATTTTCCGGATCTGTGAGAATAGAATCACCACTTACATCCCAGCGCATCTGGCAGTAGTGTGAGAGATAAGAACTGCCTTTGAGATGGCTTGCATAGCTTTTGGAATAGCGCCGGCTCCATTCTTTGCAATATTTGTTCATGTATTTCATGGCGAGAAGAACCGCCTGGCTCTTCTGCTTTCCGGAAGGAGTCGGTGTGCCGGAAATCTGGACACCGCCGCTGTTGCCACCGGTCGAATGGAGAGCCACAACGCTGCCGTCGCTGCAGGTACCAAGGGAAATCCATACATGGCCGCAGTCCGAACAGTTGGAGCTCATAATATCACCCGGTTTCCAGTTTTTTACTTTAGAACGGCGGATGTAGCTGCCCCAGCCTTTTTTGGCAAAATCGCGTGCCATATGTTCGGCAAGTTCGACATATCCATTGTTGCCGCTTACCGTGTTGAAGGTGTTGTAAAGACACCAGCCAACATAGCCGGAGCAGTCCAGTCCAAGTTCGGAACGATACAGTGTGCTGCTGTAGCTGTAGGAAGCGTTCTGGCTGTCAAAAAAAGCTTTCCAGGAAGGGCAGACTCCGATGGTACGGGAAGAAATATGGCTGTCATTTCCATCCGTTCCCCAGCCACCGCCCCAGACATAGAGCGTAGTGCCGAGCGGTTTTACGGCATTTTGCAGAAAATTTTTCAACGTGGAAGCCTGCTTTGTCACTTCCGGATTGGTTTTAAAACGTTTTACTTTTGAATAAGAACTGTAATAGTATTTACGACCGGATTTACGCCAGGCTTTGATCTTAAAATAGTAAGTGGTATTTGCTTTCAGACCATAGAACGTATAATGACGCAGGGAAGTCGAAGCAGCTCTGCGGTAAGAGCGTCCTTTTTCTTTATAAAAGACTTGATAACCTTTTGCGCCGGAAACTCTGCGCCAGGACAGCGAGACGATATTTTTATCACCGGAAACACTGGAAATGACCGGCTTTCTGACAGTGACTTTTGCAGAAACATGCTGCGCAGGAAACAACAGAAGTGCAGTGAGCAAAAAAGACAGAACCAACAAGTTACGTTTTTGACGATGCATAAGAAACTCCTTTCGTGTGAAGCATTTGGTTATAAAATGATGCTGTAAGTAAAAAAAGCATAACATTTTCCGGGAAAATTTGCAACTTCCGGATATTGTAGTTGAGCTATGGAGAACAGATTGGTATAATAGAAAAAAGAATTGCCAGAGTTATTGCTATATCACATCTGGTGTAAAATGATAGGCGGAGGTCATGTAAAATGAAAGAATACAAAGAGATACAGGTAGCACTTCTGGGACTGGGGACGGTCGGACTTGGTGTTTACAAAGTACTGCAAATGCAGAAAGAGGAAATGCAGCATAAGATTGGAACAGAAGTTAAGATCAAGAAAATCCTGGTGCGGAATCTGGAAAAGGCGGCATCCAAGATCGAAGATCCATCGGTACTGACAAACGACTGGCAGGAAATCGTAAACGATGACGAAATCCAGATCGTGATCGAAGTGATGGGCGGCATGGAACCGGCAAGAACATATATTATGGAAGCAATGCAGGCAGGCAAACAGGTCGTAACGGCAAACAAAGATCTGATTGCAGCCGACGGACGCGAACTGATGGATCAGGCAAAGAAAAGCGGATGCGACCTGCTGTTTGAGGCAGCCGTTGCCGGTGCGATCCCGATCATCCGTCCGCTGAAACAGTGTCTGGCAGGCAATCATCTGACGGAGATCATGGGAATCATCAATGGAACGACGAACTTTATTCTGACAAAAATGACACAGGACGGCATGGAGTTCGAAGAAGCACTGGCTCTGGCAACGAAGCTTGGTTACGCAGAGGCAGATCCGACCGCTGACATCGAAGGACTGGATGCCGGACGAAAAGTAGCGATCATGGCATCGATTGCCTTTAATTCCAGAGTCACGTTTGCGGATGTTTATACCGAAGGAATCACAAAGATCACAGCATCTGATATACGTTATGCAAAAGAAATCGGCAGTGTGATCAAACTTCTGGGAGTTGCCAATAACACACCGGAAGGAATCGAAGTGCGCGTGCATCCGATGCTGATTCCGGAAGATCATCCGCTGGCATCCGTCAACGATTCGTTCAATGCTGTTTTTGTACATGGAGATGCGGTGGACGATGCCATGTTCTACGGACGCGGTGCCGGAGAACTGCCGACTGCCAGTGCCGTTGTCGGAGATGTTTTCGATATTGCCCGGAACCTTCAGTATGAGTGCTGTGGCAGAATCAGTTGTACCTGTTACAAGCAGCTTCCGATCAAAGCGATGGACGACATCCGTTCAAAATATTTCCTGCGTATGCTGGTAGAGAATAAACCGGGTGTACTGGCAGCCGTAACGGCGGTATTTGGTGACCGTAAAGTCAGCATCGAACAGATCATCCAGAAAAAGAAAATCGGTGAGCTGGCAGAGATCGTGGTAATCACCGAAAAAGTCAAAGAGCGCCATGTAAAAGACTCGCTGAAAGCATTTGAGGAAATGGAAGCAGTAAAGAAAATTTCCTCTGTGATCCGTGTGTATGGAGAATAGAAAGCAGACAGTATGTTTCAGGGCGGTGCTGTTTTGCCTGATTGCCATGTTTCTGTGGCAGCCCTGCAAAGTTACTGCGAAAAAACAGACACCGGCTGCGGCACACGGCAGGCTTGCAGTCAAAGGCGCAGATCTGGTGGATGCAAAAGGCAGAAAGTTTCAGCTTCGAGGAGTTAGTACCCATGGCATCAACTGGGATGTCGGCTATCCGTATATAAACAAAGAAGCGTTTCAGACTTTGCGGGATGACTGGGGAGCAAATGCGGTCCGGCTTGCCATGTATACGTCCGAATACAATGGCTATTGTTCCGGTGGAAACCAGAGGGAACTGAAAAACCAGATCGCAAAAGGTGTGCAGTATGCGACGGAGCTTGGAATGTACGTGATCATAGACTGGCACATTTTAAGCGACGGCAATCCGAACACCCATATAAAAGAAGCGAAACAGTTTTTTGCCGAAATGTCCAGAACCTATAGAAAACAGAAAAATGTCATCTATGAAATCTGTAATGAGCCAAATGGCTGTGACTGGAAAAACATCAAGTCCTATGCAAATCAGATCATCAAGACCATCCGCAAAAACGATAAAAAAACCATCATTGTGGTGGGTACACCGACATGGTCACAGCTTGGCTTGGATGGAACGCATAACGAAGTGGCAGACAGTCCGATCAAAGGTTACAGAAACATTATGTATGCACTGCATTTTTATGCGAACGAGTGGAGTCATAACGCATACCTTCCGGCAAAACTTACCTATGCCAGGAAAAAAGGTCTGCCAGTCATGGTAACGGAATTTGGTATGTCAGATGCCAGCGGCAATGGCAGGATCAGCACGACAAACACCGGAAAATGGCTCAAAAGACTGGATCAGGCGAATGTGAGTTATTTTTGCTGGAGTCTGACAAACAAAAACGAATCCAGTGCCCTGCTTGCACTTGGCAGCCGCAAAACCGGAAACTGGAAGCAAAAAGACCTGTCAAAGGCAGGCAGATATATCCGGAAAGAGTACCGAAGGAGAAGGTAGAAAAACTCAGAAACTAAAAGGGTAGTGTCAAATAAGTTATGAAAAAACAAAGCCAAAGAAAAAGGCTCAAAT
>CAJMMS010000087.1 GCA_905214675.1 uncultured bacterium | reverse complement strand
TAAAGATTAAAAAGTAAGTAAGAGACCTCTTACTATATAGCAACAGGAAAAGACGGCGGAGTTTGAGTGATCCGCCGTTTTTTCTTGCCAGAAAAAGTTGCCTGTGATACACTGAACTACAGGATTCGGCATGAAATCAGGGATTTTGCCGGAAATTATGCGGGGCGGATGGATTCTGCCCCTTCTATCCACTATATTTTATAAGAAATGAGGAATTACTATGGCACAGTTATGGGGTGGACGTTTCACCAAAGAGACCGATCAGCTGGTTTATAATTTTAATGCATCTATATCCTTTGATCAGAAGTTCTACAGACAGGATATCACAGGAAGCAAGGCACATGTGAAAATGCTGGCAGCACAGGGGATTCTGACGGAAGCAGAGCGTGATCAGATCCTGGAAGGCCTGGATGGCATCCTGCGTGATGTGGAAAACGGAACGCTTGCGATCACGGACAAATACGAAGATATCCACAGTTTTGTGGAGGCAAATCTGATCGACCGCATCGGCGATGCCGGTAAGAAACTGCACACCGGACGCAGCCGTAATGACCAGGTTGCCCTGGATATGAAGCTTTACACAAGAGATGAAATTACAGAGATCGACAAGCTTCTGAAAAAGCTTCTTGAGACACTGCTTGGCATTATGGAAGAAAATATTGAGACGTACATGCCGGGATTTACCCACTTGCAGAAAGCGCAGCCGATCACGCTGGCACATCATTTCGGGGCTTATTTTGAAATGTTCAAACGCGACAGACAGCGACTTGCTGATATTTATAAGAGAATGAACCTCTGCCCGCTTGGAAGTGGCGCACTGGCAGGAACGACCTATCCGCTGGACCGTGAGATGACTGCACAGCTTCTGGGATTTGACGGACCGACGTTAAACAGTATGGATTCGGTATCCGATCGTGATTATCTGATCGAACTGCTCTCTGCCATGTCCACGATCATGATGCATCTGAGTCGTTTCTGTGAGGAGATCATCCTCTGGAATTCCAATGAATACCGTTTTGTGGAGATCGACGACGCTTACAGCACCGGCAGCAGTATCATGCCACAGAAGAAAAATCCGGATATTGCAGAGCTGGTAAGAGGAAAGACCGGCCGTGTGTATGGCGCGCTGACTTCCATGCTCACAACGATGAAAGGCATCCCTTTGGCATACAACAAAGACATGCAGGAGGATAAAGAACTGACGTTTGATGCGATTGATACTGTAAAAGGCTGTATTGCGCTGTTTACCGGTATGGTATCCACGATGAGCTTCCGTAAAGATGTGATGGAAAAGAGTGCGAAAAATGGTTTCACCAATGCAACGGATGCAGCAGATTATCTGGTAAATCATGGTGTGCCGTTCCGTGATGCACATGGCATTGTAGGACGTCTGGTACTGCTCTGCATCGAAAAAGGTATTGCCCTGGATGATCTGACACTGGAAGAATACAAGGAGATCAGTCCGGTATTTGAAGAGGATATTTATGAAGCAATTTCTCTGAAAACATGCGTGGAGAAACGTCTGACGATTGGTGCGCCTGGTGCCGAAGCCATGAAAAAAGTGATCATGCTCGAAAAAAAATACCTGGAAGAAGCAGAAAATTTATAAAAACCGCTTGATTTTTTTGCGGAAATAGGATAGGATAGTTCGAGTAAAGACAAATGTCCGCACGTAAAATACACGAACGATAAAATGTCCGTTGTAAATATATTATGAAATGAGGATTTGAAAAATGGAACAGAAATTAAAAGTCGGTATCCTTGGAGCAACCGGAATGGTAGGTCAGCGTTTTATCTCTCTTCTTGAGAATCATCCGTGGTTTGAAGTGACCACACTGGCAGCAAGTCCGAGAAGTGCAGGAAAGACATACGAAGAAGCAGTTGGCGGAAGATGGAAAATGGATAATCCAATGCCGGAAGCAGTAAAGAAGATCGTTGTCATGAATGTAAACGAAGTAGAAAAAGTTGCAGCAAACGTAGACTTCGTATTCTCTGCTGTTGATATGTCAAAGGACGAGATCAAAGCAATCGAAGAAGAGTATGCAAAGACAGAGACACCAGTTGTTTCCAACAACAGTGCTCACCGCTGGACACCGGATGTACCGATGGTTGTTCCGGAAATCAATCCGCAGCATTTCGAAGTCATCGAATCTCAGAAAAAACGTCTTGGAACCAAAAAAGGTTTTGTTGCAGTAAAACCAAACTGCTCCATCCAGAGCTACGCACCGGTACTGACTGCATGGAAAGAATTCGAGCCATATGAAGTAGTGGCTACAACTTACCAGGCAATCTCCGGAGCAGGCAAGACTTTTAAAGACTGGCCTGAGATGGTAGAGAACATCATCCCATACATCGGCGGCGAAGAAGAAAAGAGCGAAATGGAGCCGCTTCGTCTGTGGGGCGAAGTAAAAGATGGTGTGATCGTTCCGGCACAGAGTCCGGTTATCACATGCCAGTGTATCCGTGTTCCGGTTCTGAACGGACATACCGCAGCCGTTTTCGTTAAGTTCAAAAAGAAACCGACCAAAGAACAGTTGATCGAAAAACTGGTGAACTTCAAAGGACTTCCTCAGGAACTGGATCTGCCAAGTGCACCGAAGCAGTTTATTCAGTATATGGAAGAGGACAACCGTCCACAGGTTAAACTGGATGTCAATTACGAAAACGGTATGGGTGTATCCGTTGGACGTTTAAGAGAAGACAAAGTTTATGACTGGAAATTTGTGGGTCTGTCTCACAATACTGTCAGAGGAGCAGCAGGTGGAGCCGTTCTGTGTGCAGAGACTCTGACAGCAAAAGGATACATCACAAAAAAATAAGAAATGTAAACCTTAATGGTTGACATAAGAAGATGACAGTGGAAAGAAAACACAGCCATCTTCTTTTTTTTCTTGTATTTTAATTCAGATTCCATTACAATAAGATGACGCGAGGGTCAAAACCACGATGTGCTTGCACAGAAGTGGGTTTATGGTCTCATGACCTGTCCGATATGGACAAAAAGTCACTTTATTTACAGGTGGGATATAATAGATGATAAGGATAAAAAATCTGACGAAAGATTATGGGGCGAATAAAGGCGTTTTTGATCTTTCTTTTGAAGTGCAGGATGCGGAGACTTTTGGACTGCTTGGGCTTAAAGGGGCCGGAAAGACAACCGTTCTTCAGATTTTGATGGGATTTGCAGAAGCTTCTTCCGGGAGATGTACCGTACAGGCAAAGAATTGCTGGAAACAGACGGTAGGGATCAAATGTTTTACCGGTTATCTGCCACAGCAGATGGCATTTTCCAAAAGAATGACCGGAATTGCTTTTTTTCGTTTTCTTGCCAGGATGCGTGGCCAGAAAAGCCTGGAAAGTGCAATCAAAACGGCAGAACATTTTGAACTGGACACTTCAAAAAAAATTGAAAGAATGAGTCCGGAAGAAAAAAGGGAGCTGGCGATCTGCGGTGTGCTTCTGCATGATCCACAGGTATTGCTTCTGGATGAACCGGATCTGGATCTTGGTGCAAATGCGCAGGTGCGACTGATGGAACGGATTCTGGAGGAAAAGAGCAGGGGAAAGACGATTTTGATCTGTACAGAAAAACTATCCACGGCAGAGCGGATGTGTGACCGGATCGGGATCTTAAAAAAAGGGAATCTGGTCAATCTGGATGAGGTATCCGCGATCCGCACGGCATGCAGGAAGGTTTTCTGTATCAGCTTCCAGAATGAACAGGAGGCAATCCGTTTTGTAAGACAGGAAAACTTTGAAGTACTGAGCAAAAACGGTGCACAGCTTTCGGTTGCGTTTTCGGGAAAAGTACAGACTTTTCTGGAAGCACTTTCCGGGTATCAGGTATTGACACTGGAAAATATCCCACAGACATTAGATGAAACATTTTCTTGTTTGTATGGAGGTGATTTTCATGATTAGCATTCCAGTATTAAAGAAAAATATAATGGAATCAATCGGTCTGTGGGGAACCGTAACAGGATTTTTACTGTTGATGCTTCTGTTTCTTTTTGCTACTTATCAGCCGGATGGGAAAGCATGGATTTTGCAGACCGTGGCAGGAGAGGGACTTACGGATCTGTCGCTTTCCGGGATTTTAGGCGACTGCTTTTTTGAAGTTCTGGTCAGTCTGGTGCCCTGTTTATTTGTGATCCCGACGGCGGCACAGTTGATTGCGGGAAATAT
>CAJMMS010000086.1 GCA_905214675.1 uncultured bacterium | reverse complement strand
GAATTGGCAGGGATTATTTTATCTGAGATGTCCCTTTAGTTTACTGGTAAATCTTTTAGGTCGTCTCCCGTTATCATTTTTTATCAATTGATCTACAAGATTTCTTTCGCCCTATGGCATGCAACGGAATGTCCTTTGGAAATCTCCTGGAGTTTCGGGACACCGTTTTTACAGGCTTCTGTCGCATATGGGCAACGAGTCACAAAACGGCAGCCCTCCGGGATATTCATCGGACTTGGCAGCTCGCCTTTGAGCTGGATTCTTTTATGTGCTAAAACCTCGTTCCTGTTTTCTACTATTATTTCATTTTCAAAATATTCTTTACGACAACATCATCCGGTCATTCGCAAACTCGCCGCCGCTGACTTCTTCAAACTTCGCCAGCAGATCTGCAACCTTCAGATTCTTTTTCTCTTCTCCTGCTACATCGTAGATAATTTTTCCTTCATGCATCATGATCAGGCGGTTGCCGTGCGCGATGGCATCTTTCATATTATGTGTTACCATCATTGCAGTCAGCTGATGCTCCTGAATGATCTTATCGGAGATGGCAAGCACCTTCGCTGCAGTTTTCGGGTCAAGTGCTGCAGTATGCTCGTCCAGAAGTAAAAGCTTTGGCTTTTTAAGAGACGCCATCAAAAGAGTGATCGCCTGTCGCTGTCCACCAGAAAGAAGTCCGACTTTACTGCTCAGACGGTCTTCCAGTCCAAGATCAAGTTCTTTCAGGGCTTCTTTATAGCGCTCCCGCTCTTTTTTCGTAATGCCCCATCCCAGACCTCTGCGCTCGCCACGTCTGGCTGCGATCGCCATATTTTCTTCAATCGACATGGTTGCCGCAGTTCCAGTCATCGGATCCTGGAAAACTCTTCCCAGATAAAGTGCTCTTTTATGCTCTGAAAGCTTTGTAATATCCACTCCATCAATGATGATCTTTCCTTCGTCTACAGACCACACTCCTGCGATCGCATTCAGTGTGGTGGATTTTCCTGCACCATTTCCACCGATGATAGTCACGAAATCACCCGGATTGAGGTTCAGATTCACTCCGTTAAGTGCGACCTTTTCGTTGATCGTTCCCGGATTAAAGGTTTTATGAATATTCTGGATTTCCAACATATATCCCATTATGCAGTCCTCCGTTTCTTTGTAAAATATTTACCCTTCATGTACGGAACTGCAAGGAAGCATGCAACCACTACCGCTGAGAACAGTTTCATATAATCAGAAGGCATCTTCAGCCACAATACCAGTGCGATTACAATATAGTAAATAATCGCTCCGATAAAGATTGCTCCCAGTGTAAATGCAAAGGCTGCTTTTCTGCCTGCACAGAATTTTGCAAAAATAACTTCGCTGATGATAACGGCTGCAAGTCCGATTACAATGGCACCTCGTCCCATATTAACATCGGCTGCTCCCTGGTACTGTGCGTAAATTCCGCCGGAAAGTCCCACAAGTCCGTTGGAGATCATAAGCGCCAGAACCTTTGTAAAGCCTGTATTAATTCCCTGTGCACTTGCCATCTGCGGGTTACATCCGGTTGCACGGATCGATGCACCAAGCTCAGTTCCAAAGAACCAGTAAATAATTGCGATCAGGATAAGTGCTGCCACGATCAGCTTTACAAAAAACAGTTCACTTCCTTCGCCGGTCACATAACGAAGCGATGCAACCAATTTATACTGCATAACATTGACTGCCTGATTGGATTTTCCCATGATTCCGAGATTCACCGAGTAAAGTCCGATCTGCGTCAAAATACTGGCCAGAATGCCCGGAATTCCAAAAAACGTATGTAAAATACCTGTCACAAATCCGGCTGCCATACCTGCCAGAAATGCGAAAAGAAGTGCCAGTGCCGGATTCATACCGCCGCGGATCAGCATAACTGCAACTGCTCCACCTGTAGCCAACGATCCGTCAACCGTCAAATCCGCAAAATCCAGAATGCGGAAGGTGATATAAACGCCAAGCGCCATAATTCCCCAGATGATCCCCTGCGCTACATTTCCCGGAAGTGCACGCACAAGAGACATCGGATCTAAAGCTGCTAAATACATTGTTCTTGCCTCTTTCTATACTGATTATTCCTCAATTGCTTCGTAATCGTCCGGAACAGTGATTCCGAGTTCGTCACAGATTGTCTTGTTATACATCTTTGTAACTTTTGGTGCACTTTCGATTTCCATGGTTGAAATGTCTTTTCCGTCTACGAGGATTTCGTAAGCCATTTCACCTGCTCTGTATCCGATATCGTAGTAGCTGATAGAAAGAGTAGCGATACCACAGCCTGAGCAGATTCCCTGTTCTCCTGCGATTACCGGAACCTTTGCCGGAAGGCAGATATTGTTGATAATCTCTGTGTTAGATGCCATTGTATTATCGGTTGGGATGTAAAGTGCGTCGCACTCATCTACTGCGCTTGTTACTACAGACTGGATTTCATTAGAGTCTGCTGCTGTGTATTCTTTATATTTGATTCCATCTTTGTCGAGTGCTTCTTCGAACTTCTTAGCCTGATATGCTGAGTTCGGTTCTGCTGAACAGTAAAGGATACCTACTGTTTTTGCATCCGGAAGGAGCTCTTTAAGCATTGCTTCCTGTTCATCGATTGGTGCAAGGTCACAGGTTCCTGAAATGTTCATACCTGTTGATCCTGTCCAGTCAGAAATATCAAGAGCAGTTGCATAATCTGTAACAGATGTTCCAAGAATCGGGATCGTGCTTGTTGCAGCTGCTGCACACTGAAGAGCAGTTGTTGCATTTGCAAGGATCAAGTCATCATTGTCTGCCACAAAATTGTTTACGATGGTTGCGCAGTTTGCCTGTTCGCCCTGTCCGTTCTGAAGATCGAACTTCACTTTGTCTTTTCCGAATTTTTCTTCACAGGCTTCTTCAAATCCTTTGGTTGCCTCGTCAAGAGCTGCATGCTCAAGCTGCTGGCAGATACCGATCTTATATACCTTGTCTGATGAATCCTTTGAAGAAGATTCTTTGTCTGATGAACTTCCGCCACAGGCAGCAAGTGCCAGTGTCATTGCTGCAGTAAGTGATACTGCTAAAATTTTTCTTGCTTTCATAATAACATACCTCCATCTATGTTCTTTTCGAACAAACTTTTTCCGTTTTGGCTTTACGGCTTTAAACTTTAGCGGTTTAAACTTCAATGGTTTAAAGCTTTGCCGTGATATTGATTATAGCGTTTTTTTGTACTTTAGTCAAGGTATGTTACAAAAAGCTACAAAAATTCTAGCTTTTCCGGTCCATTATCCTACAAAACAAAATCGCCGCCCCGGTACTGACCGCCGTTGCCGCAATCCCAGGTCCAACAACGGCTGTCGGATTCACGCTTCCGTACTGGCTCCGGTAGGCGATCACCGACACCGGGATCAGCTGCAGTGAAGAAATATTTACGATCAGGAAGGTACACATCTCATTGCTTGCAACGCCTCTTTTTCTTACCGGTCCTGCTGCTTTTCCAAGGCGGCGGTCTTCTTCCAGCTTCTGAAGCTCTTCCATTGCTTCAAGACCTGCCGGAGTTGCCGCCCAGCCAAGTCCGAGTACATTTGCAATGATGTTTGCTGCAATTGGTTTTTCTGCCGGATGATCTTTTGGCAGTTCTGGAAAGAGGAAATGGATCAGAGGGGAAAGGCGGACGGTTGCCGTTTTCAGGATGCCGGATTTTTCTGCGATTCCCATGAGTCCGGTCCAGAAGGACATGACGCCCATCATCGTGATGCAAAGGGTGACGGCTTCTTTGGAGGAATCTAAGGCGGCGGTGGTGATGTCCGGCATTTTGCCGGAGAAAGCGGCAAAAAGGATGCCAATAAGAATCATTCCCGACCACAGGTAATTGAGCATTTTTTCTCCTTTCTTGGATGGGGAAGAGTGTTGGAGAGGGGACGCCGGGTGGAAAATAAATTGTGTTCAAATTCAAGTTGTGCAAACCATTCCGACGAACCTCCTAGGGCGGGAATCGTGTTCAGCAATGGCTTCCACGATTCCTGAGTTTCGTCTCCATTGCACAAAAAATTGAATTTGAACACAATTTATTTTCCGCCCGGCTGACATTCTACAAGTCATACTTTTCCGCCAAACTATAAATGGGGAGTAGAAAAGCCTGCTCTTTGAGATTGCATCTCAAAGTTGCAGGCTTTTGCTGCGATTTTCGATACATTTATATGTAGA
>CAJMMS010000085.1 GCA_905214675.1 uncultured bacterium | reverse complement strand
CAAACTCTAGTTTTTTTGACAAAGGAATTTTTCACGTTTTGCAGGACACTTTACACCATGTGTTATGATTGTGAAGAAATCGTGAATAGATTTTGAACGTTTATGAAAGAATTGGACGGATTGAAGGAAAAACAGTGAACGAATTGAACGGATTGACCGTTTAAGAACGAAAGTGAAAGAAAAATATTGCTGAATTTGCAATATTATGAAGAAAAAAGACAGAAAAAGAATGAAAAAGACGGAAAAAGAAAGGAAGGTGTGAAGATGAATTATAAGATAAAGGTTCAATATGATGGAACACGCTATGAAGGATGGCAGAGACAGGAACGTACTGGACAGACCATCCAGGGGAAGTTGGAAGCAGTTTTGTCAAAAATGTGTGGAGAAGAAATACAGATCCAGGGAGCGGGACGTACAGATGCTGGCGTGCATGCGAAAGGCCAGGTGGCAAATGTGCATCTGAAAAAGAAAGCAGATCCACAGGAACTGAAAAAGTATCTGAATCATTATCTTCCGGAAGATATTGCGGTATCAGAGATCACAGAAGTACCGGAACGTTTTCACAGCCGACTGAATGCGACAGGAAAGATCTATACCTACCGGATTGCCACAGGTGAGACAAAAAATGTATTTGAACGGCGTTATCTTTATGATTTCGGGGAAAAACCAGATGTGCAGCAGATGCGTCAGGCGGCGAAGATTCTGACCGGAACCCATGATTTTAAAAGTTTCTGTGCAAACAAACGGATGAAAAAATCTACGGTACGCACTGTTTATGAGATCCGGATCGAAGAAAAGGAAGGAGAAATTCGGATCACTTATATAGGAAATGGATTCTTACATCATATGATCCGGATACTGACCGGAACCCTTCTGGAAGTGGGGATGGGAAAGCGAAGCCTGTCATCGCTGAAAGAACTGCTGCAGGTATGTGACCGGGAGCAGGCAGGATTTACCGCACCGGCAAAAGGACTGATGCTGGAGAAGGTCTTATATTCTCCTTTACAAAAAGAAAACGAAACATTATAATGAACGGTAAAGCGATACGGCATTTTGAAGCAATGGACACAGAAATTGCAGGAGTATGTCGGCAATAAACAGACACAGGAAAGGAAAACCATATGAAAAAGATATTGGATTTGATCTCAGAAGAGGTTGTTAAAGCGTTTGAAGAAGCTGGTTACAGTGCTGATTTTGCAAAAGTGACGCTTTCCAACCGTCCTGATTTATGTGAATATCAGTGTAATGGTGCACTGGCAGCAGCAAAAACTTACAAAAAAGCACCGATCATGATTGCAAATGATGTTGTGACAAAACTGACGGAAAATGACATTTTTTCAGAAGTACAGGCAGTCAATCCGGGATTTATCAACCTGAAACTTTCCGGAGCTTATCTGGCAGATTACCTGAAACAGATGCAGGAAGATGACAATCTTTCCGTAGAAAAGGCAGAGCATCCAAAGAAGATCATCCTGGATTATGGCGGACCAAATGTGGCGAAACCGCTGCATGTCGGACATCTTCGTTCTGCGATCATTGGAGAGAGCATCAAGCGTCTCGGACGTTTTATGGGACATGAGATGATCGGCGATGTACATCTGGGAGACTGGGGGCTGCAGATGGGGCTGATCATCACTGAACTGCATGAAAGAAAGCCGGATCTGGTGTATTTTGATGAGAGCTATACCGGAGAATACCCGGAAGAGCCGCCATTTACGATCAGCGAACTGGAAGAAATCTATCCGACTGCCAGTGGTAAATCAAAAGAGGACGAGGCTTACAAAGAAGCAGCCATGCAGGCAACTTATCAGCTTCAGCACGGACACAGAGGTTATCAGGGAATCTTAAAACACATCCTGAATGTATCCGTAACAGACCTGAAGAAGAATTACGAACGTCTGGACGTATCCTTTGATCTCTGGAAAGGGGAATCCGATGCACAGCCATACATACCGGATATGGTACAGTATCTCAAAGACAACGGCTATGCCTATATTGATGACGGAGCATTGGTGGTAGATGTTAAAGAAGAGACCGATACCAAAGAAGTTCCGCCATGTATGATCCTGAAATCTGACGGTGCATCCCTTTATAATACGACAGATCTTGCAACCATTATCGAACGAATGAAACTCTATCATCCGGATGAAATTTTATATGTGGTAGACAAACGTCAGGAACTGCACTTTATCCAGTGTTTTCGCTGTGCAAAGAAAGCAAAACTGGTAGAGGATGATACGAAGCTTACTTTTCTTGGCTTTGGTACGATGAACGGCAAAGACGGCAAGCCGTTCAAGACACGTGACGGCGGTGTGATGCGTCTGGAAAATCTGATCAGCGAGATCAATGAAGAAATGTACCGCAAGATCATGGAAAACCATGAGACCGATCCGGAAGAAGCAAGAAAGACCGCACAGATCGTGGGACTTTCTGCGATCAAATACGGAGACCTTTCCAACCAGGCATCCAAAGACTATGTCTTTGATGTAGATCGTTTTACTTCTTTTGAAGGAAATACCGGTCCATATATCCTGTATACGATCGTGCGTATCAAATCCATTCTGGCACGTTATCAGACTGAGGGTGGTTCTCTGGAAGGCATTTCCATCCAGATGCCAGGCGGAGAGAGCGAGAAATCACTGATGCTGGCACTGTCCAGATTTAATGCAGTTATGGAAAATGCTTTTGAAGAACTGGCACCACATAAGATTTGTGCTTATATTTACGAACTGGCAAATGATTTCAATCACTTCTATCATGAAGTAAAGATCTTGAGCGAAGAAAGCGAAGAAAAGAAAAAGGGTTATCTGGCACTTCTGATGCTGACAAGAGATGTGCTGGAGAACTGCATCCACGTACTGGGATTTACATCACCGGAGAGGATGTAAGAATATTTTCTTGCAGACATTATCTGGAATTAAATGAAAAAGGGACACTGTGGCGAAAAACGTCGCGGTGTTTCTTTTTTTCTGTTATGCTGTATTTTCAGGAGGTTTCCGGCAGAAATCTGCGCTGAAAAAACAGAGAAAAACCAGGAAAATCAGCATGTTTTCAAGATAAAAATCATAGGATGGGTATAACAATCCAGACTGAAGAGTCCAAAAAGGAAAGGGAACATGCTATGATGACAGAGAGAAAGCTGCATCTTTTCTGCCGGATCTTGTGGGGAATGACAGCAGCAGTGATCCTGGTGCTTGGATATGCTTCCGGAGTAAAGAGCAGGCAGATGACGATGAGCGGCGGTGTACATATCCGAATCGAAACAGAACAAAAGGAAACAGAAGAACTGCTGGAAATATCGCCGGGTGAAACCATCACAAAAACAGCCACCATCCGGGTGGAAAAATGCTCGGAAAAGACAAAAGTGCGGATAAAACTTTTCGCGGATGGAATCACAGCAGCACAGCAGAAAGACCTGCTGGAATATGTAAGGAGCGAAGAAACATGGGAATACAGCAAAGATGATGGTTATTTTTATTATCGCTATCCGATGGCAGAAGGGGAGACGGCGGTGTTCCGTGTGTGGATACAGATACCGGAAAAATGGGGAGAACTGACAGAAAAGCTGCATTTTCGGCTGGAACTGGCAGCAGAAAGCATATAAATGTGAAAAAAACTATTGACACACGTGGGTCTGTATAATATAATTAAGCAATGTGACGAAGTGTAGAAATGTCGGATCCAAGCCCCGGTAATGGCATTTTACTATAGAAACTCATAATGGAATATCAATCAGGAGGTTACCCCATGAAAAGTTATATGGCTAGTCCAGCAACGATCGAAAGAAAATGGTATGTAGTTGACGCTACAGGATATACATTAGGTAGATTAGCATCAGAAGTAGCAAAGATCTTAAGAGGAAAAAACAAACCGATCTTTACTCCGTTCATCGATACAGGTGATTATGTAATCATCACAAACGCAGACAAAATCAAAGTTACAGGTAAAAAACTGGAACAGAAAGTTTACTACAGACATTCCGACTATGTTGGAGGAATGAAAGAGACAACTCTGAAAGAAATGTTAGACAAGAAACCGGAAAGAGTTATCGAACTGGCAGTAAAAGGCATGCTTCCAAAAGGACCTCTGGGAAGAGAAATGTACAAAAAACTCTTTGTATATGCTGGTCCGGATCACAAACATGCAGCTCAGAAGCCAGAAGTATTAACATTTTAATAGGAGGTAAATGACAGTGGCTAACAAATTCTACGGTACAGGAAGAAGAAAAAAATCTATCGCAAGAGTATATGTGGTACCTGGCACAGGTAAGATCACAATCAATAAAAGAGATATCGACGAATACTTCGGTCTGGAAACACTGAAAGTAATCGTTCGTCAGCCATTAGTAGCAACAGAAACAGCAGACAAATATGATGTACTGGTAAACGTACGTGGTGGTGGTACAACAGGTCAGGCTGGTGCTATCAGACACGGTATCTCCAGAGCACTGCTTCACGTAGATGGTGAGTTCAGACCAGTCCTGAAAAAAGCAGGATTCCTGACACGTGACCCGAGAATGAAAGAACGTAAGAAATACGGTCTCAAGGCTGCACGTCGTGCACCTCAGTTCAGCAAGAGATAAT
>CAJMMS010000084.1 GCA_905214675.1 uncultured bacterium | reverse complement strand
CGCAAACGTTGGGAGGTACATAGGATGGACTACAAAAGACAAATCTTAGAATTACTACAATCTATTACGGACGAAAAGATACTTCGCCGTATCTATCTAATGATCATTACAATCATCGGAGCTGGTCGATAAGACCGGCTCTTTTAGTCTTCAATTCCAAGGCATGCTTTCATAAATTCTTCTATATGTTTCAGCTTTTCCGGAGATGCCTCTGCGATTGCATTCAACATATTTTTTGCCAGCTGGTTTTCTGTGATGCTTAATTTTCCAAGATTGATAGAATAACGATCATCATCACTCAGCTTAGTGAACATGTTTTCGATACCACCTTCGCCAGTGCGAAGCCATACTTCATTGACGCCGAACTCCCGACAAATTAACAGAAACATTTGCTCAGTAAGATTGACTTTATCTTTTTCAATCTTAGAAATGGCTGATTTTTGTACACCGAGTTTTTCACCAAACTGTTCCATAGTCATCTTTTTCTCTGTACGAATCACTTTGACACGTTCGCCTTGTGTCATTTGCTCACCTCCTTCACGTTAATCCAAGAATAGCATTTAAAGAGCTGAAAGTCAATACAAAAGTTGCCTAAAGACACGAAAAACTGTTGACAAAGTGTTTGAAAGACACTATAATGTGTCATAAAGATACAGGAAAGCGAGGTGAGAACATGAAGAAACTGAATCTGGAAATTGAACTTACAGATAATACACTGGACAACATCATTAAGATGGCACCATATCTGGATGAGAAAAGCCAGGACAGAGTATTCGGGATGATGCTTGAGGCAGTGAAGAGTTTGGAAAAAGAACAGAAAGCAGGGTAGGAGGTGAAAGAGTTTGGAAGATCTACTTAAAGCATTAGATGAAGCAGTAGAGGAGAAATACCAGCAGATAAAAGAGACTGGGAAAATCTACAGTGGAATCATGGAATTCTATGAGCAGGCAAGATGGATGAATCCACAGATTGCAGAATATGCCAGAAAGAAAATGCTGCATCTGGCGACTCATAATGGGGATCTGAAGTAGAGGAGAGAAAGCATGGAGAAACGGCAGAGAATTGAAGAAGCGTTAAAAGAGATCGGAATTATGACAGGAGATGCGGAAGCAGTGAGAAAGGTAGGATAGGAAAATACATTGACATTAGGAGAAGTTTTAAAAGCAGCAGAGGACTTTACTTATATCAGAATAAAAGTAAAAAAATGTGGTTTGATGTTTGAAACACGTTATAAAGCAGAAGAACTGAAAGGACATCAAAATGAAGACTTTGAAAAGCTGAAAGAAAAAAAAGTGATAAGATTCTGCAACAATAGAGTTGGCTTCGGAGACGCAACTGATGAATTAGAGATTGAAATTAAGGAGGGAAAATGACCACATACAAGATTGGCAACGTAACGGTTCGCATTCACGGAAATGTGAACCAAAAGAATCTGGAAGAAGCAACGGCAAAATTTTTAAAAGCCGTACAGAAAGGAATCAAGAACGATGAGAAAAAGAGAGCTGTATAGCCTGATCGGTGAGGCAATCGCCCCGATCGTGGCGGCAGGAGCAGCAACATTCACATTCTGGTGGCTGACAATGTACAGTGTACTGTGTGAGAGAGACGTAGCCGGAACGGTCATTGTTGTATGGTGTGCGGTGGTGATCCGCATCATGCTGTGGGCAGAAAAGAAAGGAGAAGAGGAATGACAGCAGAAAAGAGAAGAAAATGGATTGATGTATTACTGGATAGAGTATTGAAGATCCATGAACAGGGAAAACATCATGTCAAAATTTCCGTTTCTAATATTAGCGGAAAGACAGCTGTTTTTGTGCATGCGATGAAAAATGGTTATGCTCCTAGAAGAGATTACAATTTTTCACAGATTATCGAAGCATCTGATGACAGCATTGACTTCGGCGAAGCACTGATGTTTTATGATGCCACTAAGTATCTGGATAGCCTGATTGAGGACAAGGAGGTATTAGGATGATCGGAGTAAGCGAAGAACGCGACCCGGCGGGCATTAAGCTGATGAGACGAGCAGGCTTGAACCCTGCACAGTACATAGCAATAACAAGCAAAGAAACATATCTGGATGCTATGAACTGGAAGACAGGGGAAACCGTGAGGATCAGCAAGGCAGATGCGAGCATCATGTAGATTGACAATAAAAAATGACACACCTCATTCCGAGATGTGCCAAAAGTCCGATGCCATGCATACGAACCACAACCATGGATAGTATAGCATGGCAGCAGACGACATTCAAGGCATTTGCCTTATTTTTTTAACACCGCAGGTGGTATTTATCGGGCTTGTAATAGATATTAACAATTCAGGGAAAAGGAAACCATGCTATGAAGAGAAAGAAACGAGGGATGCGTCCATTAGAGTATGACTATGAAGCAACATATCAGAACAGTATAGAGATGCTGGACGAGTACTTCCTGGAGCAGATCGCAAAGCAGAACCGGAAAGGGTTGTATGCGTGTAAGGAGATCTATTCCGGAGGGCAGCTGGAGATTGAACTGTATCCGGAGTTCTTCCGGAAAGAGGATATACCAGATGCTGGAAGGAAAAAACGCAACAAGAAAGTCCAGGACAACCTGAATGACAAAAACGCAAGGAAGTATCTAGAGCGTCTAATCAATGCCAATTTCCACACAAGTGATATATGGGCAACGCTTGTATACCGGAGCGGGCAGGAGCCGCAAAGTATGGAAGAAGCCATGCGGAACATGCGAAATTACATAGATAGACTCAACTACCGCCGAAAAAAGATGGGATTGTCGAATGTGAAATACATCTATGTGACCGAGTACGATCCACACGCCAAGATCCGCTGGCACCATCACATAATCATGGACGGGCTTCTGGATCGGGATACTGTCGAGAAGATTTGGAAGCATGGGGAACGTAATCAGGTCCGCCGTTTGGAGTATGACAAGGACGGACTTTCCGGAATGGCGAACTATGTGACCAAGGCACCGAGAGGAAAGAAACGATGGGCGAGCAGCAAGGGACTGAAAAAGCCGATTGAGAAAAAAGTCCATAATAAACCAGCCGCACCGAAACGGTACCGGAAAGTAGGAACATTTGTTCATGGGATGGTAAAAAACAGAAACAGCATAGAAGAAACGGTAAAAATCTGGCATCCAGACTATGAATACACACGGTCAGAAGTGTATTTCAATGATTTTAATGGACTGTTCTACATATATATCCGGATGTGCAGGCGGGAATAAAGACACTGAAAACAGGAAAAACATGCATAAAACAGATAAAAAAAACAGAATATGTGGACAGTGTGCATAAAATGTGCACAACTATCGTAAACAGGGAAGAAATACAATAAAAGAGAGTCCACGGAAAGGAGAAACCAGTGGCAGAACATAGACCAAAAGTAAAAGCATACATAAAAGTAACCGGTCACAGATATGACTGGATGCTGGAATATAACACTCGCAGGTTATATGGCAAAGGCGAGGGAAGTACTTACAGTGCCAACCGGAAACTGACGGCCGTTGAAGCTCTGGCGGATATGCTGGGGCACATGAACCGAGGAGCAGCGATCAATCTGGTGATCAACGAGATGAATGTCGCAAACTACATCAACCGGGGCTGGCTTGATAAGTGGAAGCAGAACGACTGGAAAACGGTCGGAGGTGCTACAATCAAATATGCAGAAGCATGGCAAAAAGTACACTTTGAGCCACACGAACTTCGAGCGGAGTATGTCTGCGAACTGGAGATACCATCATGAGCGGCGAATGGGACGGCTTCTTGCTGCCGAAAAGCAGCAGGAAGAAAAAAAGAAAGAAACATGGCAGAAGTATCATGCAGACAGAAAGGTACTGTTATCTGTGCGCCAAACTGTCCGGAGACTATGGGCAAAAGCCTGTGCAGAAGCACCACATAATCTTTGGACGGGGCAACCGGCAGATATCAGAGGAACTGGGACTGACGGTGTACCTGTGTGATCAGCACCATGAACACGGACCGGATGCCGTTCATGTGAATCACGAAACAGCACGCATTTTGCAGGCAGATGCTCAGGAAATCTATGAGCAGACGCACACCAGAGAGGAGTGGCTGGAGAGAATTGGGCGAAACTATAGAATATAACGCATGGAAGCAACAATTTCAGAAAGAATGGGGCATCCTGCATAATCGATACGGAATGCGGGACCTGCTGAGAGAATGGCCAGAAGCAACAGCAAGAGCAAGGAGTGCATTGAAAAGAAAGGAAGGCAAACACAATGAACAAAGTAATATTAATGGGACGGCTTACCAGAGATCCAGATGTCCGGTATTCTGCTGGCGAGAACAGCACAGCGGTCACACGCTATACACTGGCAGTGGACAGACGTTACAAGCGTGACGGCGAAGCAACCGCTGATTTTATCAGCTGTGTAGCGTTCGGACGCAGTGCAGAGTTTGCGGAGAAGTATTTCCATCAGGGACTGAAGGTAGTCGTTACAGGTCGTATCCAGACAGGAAGCTATACCAACAGAGATGGCAACAAGGTTTACACTACAGATGTAGTGGTAGAGGAGCAGGAGTTTGCAGAAAGCAAAGCGACAGCAGGACAGGCAGAAAACAGCAGATCCCAGCAGAAACCAGAGCCGCAAGTAGATGCAAATGGATTTATGAATATCCCGGACGGCATCGATGAAGAACTGCCGTTCGCATAAAAACTGATATCTGGTTTACAGCAGAGAGAAAGGAAGAAATTATTATGATGTTCACAAAATTTGGCGAGATGAATTCCTACAAGGAAATCAATGAACTG
>CAJMMS010000083.1 GCA_905214675.1 uncultured bacterium | reverse complement strand
CAGTCAGAGGACTTTCTATCAGTATCATCATAGGAGTATGTGCAGCTACGTTCAGCGCGGTCATGGCATTTATTCTTGGAGTTGTATCTGCAACAATGGGAAAAACAGCAGATACCATTGTGACATGGATCATAGACCTGGTCATGGGAATTCCGCATATGCTTCTTCTGATCCTTATCTGCGTTGCATGCGGAAGAGGACTTAAGGGAGTCATTCTTGGAGTTGCACTGACGCACTGGACATCTCTGGCGAGACTGATTAGAGGTGAAGTGCTGCAGCTCAAAGAACAGATTTACATAAAAACAGCCAGAAAACTGGGAAAAAGCAACTTGTATATCGCAATGAAACACATGGTTCCACATCTGCTTCCGCAGTTTATTGTCGGACTTGTCCTTCTTTTTCCGCATGCGATCCTTCATGAATCCAGTATCACTTTTCTTGGGTTCGGGCTGTCAAATGAACAGCCTGCGATCGGAATTATTTTGTCAGAAGCAATGAAATATCTGATCACAGGAAAGTGGTGGCTTGCATTATTTCCGGGAATTATGCTGGTGATCACCGTTGTATGTTTTTATACAACAGGTGAAAATCTCCGCAGGCTGCTGGATCCGGCAAGTGCACACGAATAGGAGAAGAGAATGGAAAGGGAAAAAATTCTGGAAATCAACAACATGAAAATATCTTTTACCCAGTACCAGAAAGGAATACAGCAGACAGAACTGCCTGTGATCAAAGATTTGAGTGTCACGATCCATGCAGGAGAAATGGTGGCAGTAGTCGGTTCTTCCGGTTCGGGCAAAAGTCTGCTGGCACATGGGATCATGGGGATTTTGCCATATAATGCTGAAATGGGTGGAGAAATACGATACTGCGGAGAGCCGCTGACAGAAAAAAACATCCGGAAACTGCGGGGGAAAGAAATCGTTCTGGTCCCGCAGAGTACTTCTTATCTGGATCCATTAATGAAGGTCGGACAGCAGATCTGCAAAGGAAAAAAGAACAAAGAAAAGAAGAAACATCTGGATTCTATTTTTGAACAATATTCTCTGGATAAAAAGGTTCAGGAACAGTATCCGTTTGAACTTTCCGGGGGAATGACCAGGAGAATCATGATCTCTACAGCATTGATCGAGAATCCAAAGCTGGTCATCGCGGATGAACCGACACCCGGGCTGGATCCGAAACTCGCAAAACGTGCAATGGAACATTTTCGCCAGCTTGCGGATATGGGAGCTGCTGTTCTTGTCATTACACATGATCTGGAACTTGCCCTGGAAACGGCAGACAGAGTACAGGTATTTTATGCCGGTTATACGATCGAAGACGCGGCAGTGGATGATTTTAATGAGGAAGAAACTCTTCGACATCCATATACCAGAGCACTCTGGCGTGCGATGCCGAAGCACGGTTTCCAATATATTAACGGGGTACAGCCTTATGTAAAAGATAACCTGCAGGGATGCCCGTTTGCACCACGATGCGACAGGAAATCACAGGAATGTCAGGGCGAGATTCCATGGAAAGCTTCCGGCAGTGGATATGTGAGGTGCATATTATGAGACTTGAAGCAAAAAATCTGTCTTTTAGTTATGATGTAAAAGGCAGACAGATACTGAGACAGTTCAGTTTAAGTGCAGACAGCAGTGAACGTGTAGGAATCATAGCTCCCAGTGGTTTTGGCAAAACAACTCTGTGTAAGATCCTGTCCGGATATGAAGCACCGCAAAGTGGCGAAGTGCTTCTTGATGGCAAACCACTCAGCGAATATGGCGCATACTGTCCGGTACAGATGATCTGGCAGCACCCGGAGCAGGCGGTAAATCCAAGACTCCGCATGAAAAATGTAATCGAAGAAGGAGACAGGACAGCACCGGAACTGATCGAAAAGCTGGGAATAGAACCTGACTGGATGAATAGATTTCCGACAGAACTCTCAGGAGGAGAATTACAGCGCTTCTGCATTGCAAGAGCCCTGGGACAGAGAACCCGTTTCCTTCTGGCAGACGAGATCACAACCATGCTGGATCTCATCACCCAGAGCCAGATCTGGCATTTTCTCATCGAAGAAACAGAACGAAGAAATATCGGAATGCTCGTAGTCAGCCACAGCCCGGAACTGATCAAGAAAGTCTGCACAAGAGTAATTGAGTTAGATAAATAGAAGAAACACCAGTTTATAAAGATATAGTATGGAACATCAACACTATGCTTTATAAGCTGGTATTTTTTAATCCAAACATCAAAGAACTTGTAGGTTTCCAGATGACCTGCCTGGAAAAAATGTACGACTACAATCAGACCCGCCCATCGCAGATGGAAAAACGAGCAGAGCTGATCAAAGAAATGTTCGCAGAAGCAGGAGAAGGCTGTTATATCGAGCCGCCGTTTTATGCAAACTGGGGCGGACGGCATGTTCATCTTGGTAATCCCTGCCGTGTCCTTCGAGAACTCAACGACCATGACAGAGAGTATTACTACAGAGATCGTAAGATTGACTGGGATACATTGAAATAAAAAACAAAAACCACAGAATAGCTGTCAAAAACTGTTCTGTGGTTCATTTTTTAATTTTTTATTTCTTTTTACAAAACTGTTCTGCAATCTGTTTGATCAACTTCAATTGCTCGGAGTTCAGATTCTGAAGGATTTTGATTAATTCATTTATTTCTTTCGGGTAACTCATATGCTGGTTAAAAAAATCTCCAGGAGTGATTTTGAGATAATCACAAATATAGAAAAAGACCTGCATAGATGGATAAGCTTTCTGATTTTCAATTCGATTTATGTAACTGGGATTCTGACCAAGATCAAGGCTCATTTCTCTGGCAGAGATTTCTTCATCCGTTCTTAACTGCGCAAGCCGTGTGCTGAAACTTTCCTTCGTATTCATATCACAAATTCTCCTTTTTGTGACATTTTATATCACTAACTTACTGGAAACAGGATATATAAAACCTGAAATATAAAAAGCAAGATATATAATACTTAATTTTGGAAAAATATGGAATAAAACCAGAGACAAAATTATCTTTGGAAGAGAAATATTGGAGATACTGGCAAGATTAAAGAGCGTTTCGTTCTTGCATAATGCCAGACTTAAATTAAGTGATATATTACACATAATGACTTAATTATAAAAAAATAAAACACTTGAAACTAAGGAACGGTGATGTTTTGTGAGTATGTATCAGAGCGAGCGTGAGGTGGCAGTGAAAAGGCTGCAGAAGGGGATTTTGGAGAAGAAAACAGAACTTGATAAATTATTGTGGGATGCACTTCTGGCAGGGCAGGGGGAGTTTTTTAATACTTCATCGGGGCTTCCGTTTTCTTATGTTGTGAAGAGAAAGCGAAACGGGGAATACAGTGGAGAACTGCTGGTGTCCCGTAAGGAAAGCAGCAAAACTCTGACTCGAAGTTCTGTGCTTCTGGCGTTTCACAAAGTGATCGATGCAACTCAGATTTGTGATATAGATGGAAAAGCAGAGCTGATCCTGCCAGAATATAAAGGACCGAAGGCGATAGGGCAGATTTTTGGTATTTCTTACATATATAGTATTTTCTGGAAGTTCGAGCTGATCAGAGTTCCGGCGAAAGTGCAGGAGAAGCTGATGGACATTAAGTAAATGCCAGCGGGTCTCTTTAGCTTGTCAGACAAACGCCCAGACAATGGCAGCCGATAAAACGTATGCGGCATTGTCTGGGCATTCTAAATGCTTATGTAATTATCTGATAAACAATAACCCTTATTTCAGGATTTCATCCTTCTTCTCAAGCAGTGCTTCACACGCTGCACATGCAGGGCAGTCGCAGTATTTTGCTCCGTTGGATTTGATCTCTTTGGCGTGGATCAGGATGTTTTTTGCACCTTCTTCACCGAAAACTTTGGCACCCATATCGGACTCTGCGAAAGCAATCAGACCGTCGATCGGCATGATGTCTTCTTCAAGTTCTGCTACGAATGTTTTGGCAGCAGCAGCTTCATTTTCGCTGCCGATAGCATCGAGATAATTCTGTGCAGTTTCTTTGACTTCGGCACATGCGGATGGTGCTGCGAGCAGGTCTTCTGTTAATTCACGGATTGTTTTGGACATGATAAAATCTCCCTTCCTATGTTGTATATTGATAACTCTATTATAGCGCGAAATCGACAAAAGGAAAAGCTGAAAAAGTTTAGATAACCTCTTCAGCTCTTTTTAATGCCGCGGATATATTCGGGCGGAAATTTTCTTCTCCGACAAGTTCAACAAAGCCGGCTTTTTTCATAACGCGCATTGGCTGTTCATTGACATGGGAGAAAACAAGGGTGATTCCTTTGTTTTCGCAGATTTTTACCAGGTTCTGGAGTGCATTCATAGCGGTACTGTCCAGAGCTGGAACGCTTCTCATACGGAGTACCAGACATTTGGTGAAGTCTTTGACAACGATATGTTCGATAGCGTCTGCAACTCCGAAAAACAGGGGCCCGGTAATTTCATAAACGCGGATCTGCGGCGGCAGTTTCTGGAGATGTTCGTTGATATCCGGTGTATCATCGTCCGTATAAACCCAGCTGTCAACATGGGTTTCTTCGCTCATTCGTTTGATGAAGAGCAGACATGCAAGCACCATACCGATTTCGATGGCAACGACCAGGTCAAAGAGGACTGTCAGCACGAAAGTCGCCAGAAGTACGATAATGTCACTTTTTGGAGCGGTTTTGAGCAGATCACGGAACGTTCTCCACTGGCACATATTGTAGGCAACAATAAAAAGGATCGCGGCGATCGTCGGCATAGGGATCATTCCGGCATAAGGCATCAGAACGACAAGCACGATGACAAGTGTGACAGAGTGGACCATTCCGGCGATCGGTGTACG
>CAJMMS010000082.1 GCA_905214675.1 uncultured bacterium | reverse complement strand
CAGCCTCATCCACAAGCGTCTCCCGAATCAGGAGCCCTACCCGAAGGTTGACCTTGACTTTTTCTTCTTTCATTCGCATCACCCTTTGGTTACCGGGACAGTGTCTCCCCCTACCCTGCCTTACTTTGCGGCTTCAATCAAATCCCGGAGGCTTTGCGCCTGCTCGATCAGTTCATTCAGAATCGCAACATCATTATCACGGCGCTCCTGAGACATCTTTCTGACGCCACGCTTATAGCTGGTTGAACTCATTTTCTTAAAAATCTTATTGGCAACAGGCTGGATCGTCTTTTCCACAAAGGTCGCGCTTTCAGACTCGCTCTTTTGCTCCTTTTTCTCGACGCGCTTTGCCTCCTGATCCCTGGCCACATCCTTTGCGATTTCCTCGGCCTTTTCCGTATCATGCCGACTGACGGCGTCACGGTACTCCCCTACCCTGTTCTGCAGCAGGCGGATTTCGTTTTCACACTCTGCAAACGCAGTCTCCAGGCGCTCGTCCCGCTCATCCGGCTCGTTGGTTTTTCTGGCTCTGTCAATAGCCCGGATAAAGTCATAATGTATGCTGTTGCATTCCTGCAGCAGGCGCTCCCGGGCATCGGTGTCACAGTTGCTCACATCAACCGCGCTCAGCAACAGATAGCACTGCGCAATTTTATGCTGCACCTCCGGCTCCAGCGTGATATAGCTTTCACACTCCATGCGGGTCAGGAACTTGTTATCCAAAAGGCGAAGCAGCTCTTTGTCCAGCTTTTCCTCAATGCGGAAATCACGGTCGATTTGCTTGGCTGTGGTTGCACTCACTTCCTTAATTGCCTTTTTAGCGTCCTTTTCCGTCATATTGAACGGCTCGTTCTGAAGGCAGATCACAAATTCTGCAACGGCCTTGCGGCGGATCTGTTCATCCGCAAAGCCGCCGCGGACCTGCAGGTTCGCACTGTATAAAAGCACCTTTTTTTCATTTTCCGAAAGACTGGTTGTGATCACATTGCAGTTTTTGATGGTGTTCCAGGTGGCGTCTCCTCTCTTTTCGAGGTACTCCATCGCGCGGTAGCGGCGCTCTCCGGAGAGAAGGACATACACTGTTTTTCCATTTTCTTCCTGCGGAAACACCACCAAATTATGCATCAGGCCGTTGCGCTGAATATCCTCCGCCAGCTGCACAATGTCCTCTTGGGTATCTGCCTGCCGGAAGATTTCGTTGTCCGCGTTTACGCGAATATCGTACAGTGCAATATCCCGTGCTTCGTATTCAATGCTTTTATGCCCTGCGGTCAGATCACTGATAATTTTTCCTGCATCGCCATTATTGGAATCAATTTTGCCAAGCTCTGCATCCGTCGGGCGGGAACGTTTTACGATTTCCTTCTTTTGGGCGGGGCTTTTCATTCCCATATCATTTCACCTCCAGACGCTTCTTCAATTCTTCGTAGGCTTTCACATAGGCTTTTGCCACAGGCTGCGTTTTTGCCATATAGCACACAGGCAAAAAGCGGGAAATGGATGTTTTCACCGTCTTGCTTGTGGGAATTGCAACGCTGAACAGCGATGTGCCGAGTTCTTCTTTAAAGTGCTCCTGAATCTTCTTGTCTGTTGCTGCGCTTTTGTCTACATTCACCAACAACACACCGGCACCCATCAGGTGAGAAGTGGAGCTTTGCTTCATTTTGTTGCATTCATAATAAAGGCGAAATGCCGATTCTTCGGAGTTATCCTCACAGCCGGCTGGAATCAGGATATAATCCGCTGCATAGATTGCATTGGAAAGCAACAGGCTGTCCCGCGTAGGCTGTGTGTCAATAAGAATGTAATCGTATTCATCACGTACCTGATTGAGGAAATAGCACAGAAAATCCCCCATACCGGAAACCTTCCTCGGATCTCCGTCCTTCAGGCGCTCTGCATCGCCAATCAGCAGTTCAATGCGCTTATTGATTCGCGGCGTCTGCGCATCGCACGGGATCATATCCACATTTTCATACTGCGTTTCCACAATAAAGTCTCGCGTCTTGCTATGATACAGGAACCCGTCGAAAAGATTATAGAGTGCCTTACCGTAGAATTCATCACTTGTGATGCTCAAGCCGCCGCTGAGTGCTTTGGTGAGATTTCCCTGCGGATCAGTATCCACGCAAAGAACTTTTTTCCCCTCATCGCCCATCAGGTAGGCAAGATTGGAGGCCGTTACGGTTTTACCCGTGCCTCCCTTTTCAATGGCAATTGTAATAATTTTTGCAGACATTGAGCAATTCCTCATTTCTGTAAAGACTGTTATTTGTGGATGTGTCCGTCAATTCTTGTTGCTGTGAATTATCGTTCTGTAATTCTCTTGTAATCGATTTTCCATGCCTTTTTGCCATTCCCGGTTGTACGATTTTATCATACTTCAGTGGCTGAATATGTTGAAGCCTATACCTCACCACAAAAATAGTTGCAGCCATCTTTTGCTGCTTATTGTGATTTCAATTATAACATAGATATAAGTAAAGTCAATTCTCTTTTCCGGGTATCATCCTGCCATAACGATATTTCAAGTCTATCAATTCTTGTTGCTGTTCTTTAATTTGTCTGCATCCGTATAGGCCATTTCTTTACATACTCGCACCGCGCTTCACAGCACGAAACAGAGTTCAGACCGTCAAAAAAATTGTCTTCTTGCCTTATTGCATGTGTAGGGGCGACCATTTGTCGCCCGTCAACTTACTGCAGCAACGCATCTTCTGGGATAGTTTGCTTACATGGCAAACGGGCACGGGCGAGCAATGCTCGCCCCTACAAGAGTTTTTCGACAGTCTGACAGAGTCAACTTATCTTTCAATTCTTGTTGCTGTAGTATAAGCCGTTTTCCGAAGGCGTTTAGCTACCAGATGTTGAGCGCAAAGGTAATAAGCATCATATTTGTATGCGTTCTTTCTTCTTGGCTGGTCGTTCAATTCTTGTTGCTGTTCTCGGTTTGTATTTATTTGTCACTTATAATCTTTGTTTTTTCTTTACAGCAAAAAGCAGCAGCCTGCATGTTGCAGGCTGCTGCCAAATAATACTTATACATCCTCAAAGACAGACATATCAAACTTAAACACTCCCGCCGGATCCAACGATGCGAGCTTCTGCTTGCCAGCCGCGATGATCAAAGCACTGTTTTCAATCGTATCGTTATAAACAACCGTGCGATAATACTGTGCAGACTTCCTTTCGGTTGCTTTTTCAAACATCTCCGTAAATTTTACACACAGTCCCAGGGTCCATGTTTTCAGCCCGGCATTGTCATGGATGATTCGGTTTAAAGAATCCAGTGTTTCCTCCGCTTGGTCACGCTTGTTGGTGTTTGTCAGGATCTTAGCCGTGTATGTGAAAATATCATTGCAGATATTTTTCTCGTTGTCCGTCAGCTTATCCTCATACGAAGCATAGTCTGCTTTGTTTCTGATCTCCGTAGTTGCTTTTCTATACTTCATTTTCAAAATATCTGTGCTAAATGGCTCTGTAATATGCTGGGCTGCTTTTTCCGCACTCTGGGTTTTCTTCTTTCTGGAATCCCTTACAATTTCGTCATCGTGCGTATTTCTATCATGATAAGAGCGGACATCCCTCATTTCCGCTTTGGTCTTGTATTTGATGAAAATATACAGGTATTCATATTTGCGAACACCGCGCTTGCGCGCCGGGGCATAGTCAAACCAAAGATCCGTCATCTCATTGATTTCTTTCTTAACGGTCTTTAAAACATTCTTTTCAAACTCTGTAAAAGTCTTGTACTTTTCAGACAGCGGTTTTTCCCGGTCAAACTTTTTCTTGTCGGCAGATGCCGGATCCTTTTTCTTTTTGCTCTTTGTGGACTCTCTCTCTGCCTCTGTAGGTGCAGAAAGCAGACCTTTAAACTCATCAATATTGAATTTTTTATACTTATAACCCGTCAGCTCGTCGCGCTTTGAGGAGAACTTATTCAGGATCTCATCATTTACCGGCTGGAATACAAGGCCGTTCGTATAGCCATAGTCTCTGTTTCCATTGTCATAGGAGAGTATGATTTCATAAACGCGCATAGAGTAGGTGCTTTTCATCATCAGCAGATACTCGATGCTGTAAGAGGTATAGTTGCTGGTAAGCTGCGCAATATCCTTCCAGATGTCCTGGTTAAAGCGCAGGCGAATCTCTTTCTTGTCGAAATCGACCTCAGAACCTTTTTGCAGCCAGGAAATGGAGCGATACACCTTACTGCCGGGTTCTTTCTTGACCCAGAAGGTACGATTTTCCAAATTTTCTATAGTTTCCTTCAGATTCAGTGCATAGGTCGTATCCACCGTGCGCACTCCGGTTAACTTAGCAAAATCGTTGAAAGTGATCGAATAATATTTGGATGCATCCTTATCATTTTTCTGGTCGATTTTAGACATGAGCATAAAGAGAACCTTTTGCTCATTTCTGGGAAGAGAGTACTTTGTCCGCTGGATCAGGTCATTACTTTTGGTAATGTAAGAGCCAAAGCCGACAGGGGAGTGCTGCCATTTCGCAATCGCTTGCTTTTTCTCGCGGACCTCATCATCAGAAAGGACCTCTCCAACTAAAGATTCCTCGTTTTCATCAATGGACGAATTCGTTTTGTTCATATCCATTACTTATAGCTGTACAAAGAGGGGCTTAAAATAATTACGATATACAGCTATATATTCCTTTCGTTAGATGTTACAATACAAATAGGTACACAAATATCATTATACTGATAATATTACTATACTATTTGCCGACTGTCAACGAAAAATGTTTGGAGCTTTTCTATTTTTTAAATTTTGCTTTTTTTCTCTTTTACAATTATTTACCTTATATCTTACTTTTTACTTATTTATTATAATATGTAGAAAGAGAGGTTTCCACATGCCAGCGGAGAGGAAAAAACACTTGGCGAAAGAGATTTCCACACCGGATGCAAGAGGTTTAAAAGGCTGTAGAAAGAGATTGCTACAGCCCAATCAGCCAAAATAAGCATGTAGAAACCTCTTTTTTGCCGTGGAAGAATCTCTGCTTTCAAATTTTTTTCTGTATACTGCCTGTTGCGGCTACAAATTGTGCAGGACGGAAATCTCGCTTTTGCGATAGCGGGAGAGCATTGCCGTGCAAACATAGGTGGAGAGTGCGATAGCTGATTTTTCCGGTGTAGAAACCTCTCTTTGCACAAGCATCGGAAAACGCCGGCGCTTG
>CAJMMS010000081.1 GCA_905214675.1 uncultured bacterium | reverse complement strand
TTCTGTTTCATACAGTAATGATCCGGACAGGTTGCTTCGATCATGGTAACTTTTCCGTTTTTGATCTCGCAGACATTGGTGTCTCCGATATGTATGACCTGATCCTGGGAAAGAGAATAAGTTCCGAATTCTTTTCCGTCAACGGTAATACGGATCGTATTGTGGGAACGTTTCCCTGTGATCTGAAAACCAAGCCAGAGAACCCCGGCCAGAATCAGGATCCCGGCAATAAAAATCACTTCT
Source organism: uncultured bacterium (assembly GCA_905214675.1). Lineage (GTDB taxonomy): Bacteria > Bacillota > Clostridia > Lachnospirales > Lachnospiraceae > Hominisplanchenecus. Next base: position 5,167 of record CAJMMS010000081.1, on the reverse strand, counting down.
TTTTTCTTCAAAATAAAAACTCCGTTTCTGTCACAGATTCAGAAAAAATCATATCATACTCCCATTCAAAAGGCAAATATAAGTTAAGGATATCTAACCAATATCTGGAAAAGTTACAGCAAAAATTAAAGATACGGAGAAAAAAGTTACCGCGTACTAACAAAAAGTATAGACAAGAAAAAAATCAGGTGATATAATACCTAGCTGTAAGTTAGCAATATCTAATTAAAGAAAAATGATTAATTAGAACTAATCTATAAATATGAGTAAAAGATATATAACTTATTCAAAAAACGGTTATGTGCAGATGATAGGAACGGACTGTGAATATCTGACTGACTAAATACAGGGGAGAAAAGAGATGAAAAACCAGAATTTTTATATGAGAGTGATTTCTTTACTGCTGGTAGTTCTGGCTGTGTTTTTTTATAACAGCAGTATGAAAGCCCAGGCAAACGAAAAAGAAATTTCGGCTCTGACAGATAAGGTAGACACGCTTCAGGAGCAGCAGAATGAACTTCTCAGTGCACTGGAGACAAGCTATGCAAACCGTATGCAGAATCAGGCAGCATCCACAGGAACTGACAGCAGTAATGCAGATTCAACAGACGGTGACAAGGCAGCAGACACTTCGGACGGCAAGACATCCGATGCAAACGCGGAGGACACAGCAGCGCCAGATTCCGATAACGTATATAAAGATGGAACTTACACAGGAGAAGCTGATGGATACGGCGGAACCATTCAGGTGGAAGTGACACTTGCCAGTGATGAAATTACATCCATTAATGTGGTCAGTGCACCAGGTGAGGACAGCGCATATCTTTCACAGGCAGAGAGTGTGATCGATTCCATCTTAAGTGCGCAGAGTACAGATGTGGATACTGTATCAGGAGCAACTTTCAGTTCTACAGGAATCCTGAATGCGGTGGATGATGCACTTGGAAAGGCGGAAAACTCATGAAAAAAAGACAGCGGGAAGTAAGGCTGATGCGTGCGGGGATACAGCTGGCATTTTTTATTGCTGCCCCGTCTCTGTTTTCCACAGCTTTTGCGGGAATCAAATCAATTTTTCTCGCCATTGCGGCCGGTCAGCCGGTAGAGTGGAACTCCTTTCTGACTGTAACAGCAGTGCTTCTGATCTTTACGTGTTTTTTCGGAAGACATTTCTGCGGATATGCATGTGCATTCGGATCTTTTGGAGATGCCGTGTATGAAGGTTTTTCTCTGATCTGTATGAAATGTTTTCATAAAAAAAAGAAACCAGCTCTTTCTGAAAGAATGGTACACAGACTTCAGAAAGTCAAATATATCGTACTGGCCCTGATTTTACTTTCCTGCCTTACAGGAGTATACGGAAAGCTTACAGGGACCAGCCCGTGGGATGTTTTTTCCATGATTACAGCAGGACGTTTCCCTAACAGTAAATATCTGGCGGGAATCGTGATTCTGGTTCTGATCATGGTGGGAATGTGTACACAGGAACGTTTTTTCTGCCAGTTTCTCTGCCCTATGGGAGCGGTTTTTGCATTAATGCCGATCCTTCCGGGAGCACTTTTTCAGAGAAACCGTGAAAAATGTCCGCCGAAATGCGGTCTCTGTAAAAAAAGATGTCCGGCTCATCTGGATATTGACGGCGACACGGCCAGGTCCGGCGAATGTCTTTGCTGCCACGCATGTGCGGCAACCTGTCCGAGAAAAAATATTCACATTGGAACAAATGAGGGAAATTAATCTATGAGATCTCATGCTCTGAAAAAGAAAGCTTTTCTGGCAACGGCTGCAGCTGCAGGAATTACCATGGTTTTTCCTGTATTATGCGTAGCTTCGGAAAATGACATACAGACATATACCAATACAGATTTTGCCATGGATACTGTGGTATCAGAAACACTTTATACCACAGGAGACGATATAAACAGTAAACTGACATCTGTACTGACAGATGTGGAAACAAACCTTCTTTCATGGACCAATGAAAGTTCCCAGATTTACAAGGTGAACGCAGACAGCGGAAAAGATAAGGAGATTTCCGATGAACTTTCCGGATATCTGGAACGCCTTCTGAAGATTGCGAAAGATTCTGAGGGGGCTTTTGATCCGACCATCGGAAAACTGATCCGTCTGTGGGATATTGGCGGGGAAAATCAGAAAATTCCTGAAGAAGCAGAAATCAAAAATGTTCTGAAAGATTCCGGATATCAGAAAGTTTCTCTTGACGGAACGACGATCCGCATGGACGAGGGATGTTCGCTGGATCTTGGTGCAGCCGGAAAAGGAATTGGCTGTGACTCGATTCTGGAATATCTGGAAACACAGAAGGATGTTTCTGCGGCGCTTATGAACCTTGGGGGAAGCAGTGTCATGACCTATGGAAGCAAACCGGATGGTTCTTCCTGGAACGTGGCAGTGACAGATCCCCGTGCTGAAAATGACGACGATTATCTTGGTGTGGTTGCTTTAAATGGCACAGAATTTCTTTCCACATCCGGAGATTATGAGAAATATTTTATCGAAGATGGTGTAAGGTATCACCACATTATGGATCCGTCCACCGGTTATCCGGCAAAAAGCGGAGTGACCGGAGTTACGGTAGTCTGCGACACAGGCCTTGAGGCAGACGCACTTTCCACCGCATGTTTTGTGCTGGGGGTGGAAAAAGGTGCCGAACTGTTGAAAACTTACGGTGCGGACGGACTCTTTGTGGATGAAGATCACCATGTGTATCTCACTGAGGGGATGAAAGAGCGGTTCAGCCTGCTTGCGGATTCCTACAGCGTGGAGGATATCATCGAATAAACGTAAGTTTCAAAGCAGTTTGACGGTATTTACGGTAGTGACCCCTGGAAAGGTTTCTATAAATATTTCATATTTTTAGGAGGAATAAGTAATGCATAAGTGGAATTTACTGAAAAAAACAGCTCCCTGCATCTTAAGTCTTGCAGTGGCAGCAACAAGTTTTCCTACAGCTGTAATGGCAACAGACCTGGACAGCAGCATTGTAGCAGACGAAACCGAGCAGAGCGATGAGGAAGAGATTGCTGAGGTTTCCGATTACGAGGCAGCTGCGGGAGAGGCTGCTGATGCAGAAGAAATTGCGGCAGAGGACCAGAGCGCTGATGAGATCACAGAGGAAAGCGCAGCAGAGAATACGGAGGAAGAAGCTTCCGGTGCAGACGAATTTACAGCAGCAGAAGATGGGACAGAGGCATTTGCGGATTCTGATGAACTTCAGGGAGAGTATCAGTATGTGTATGCAGGCCTGACCTGGGCAGAGTACTGGGCATCTGAAGGTGTGTATGCAGCAGGAGATACAACTTCTTCTGAGGAATTGGACGGCCATAAGGAACTTGACAAAGGTGCTTTTGATACGGTAACAAGAGCAACTACAAACCATGGACTTCACAGAGGAAGCTTCCAGACAGAGACAACTATCGTGGCAGAGGACGGAAGCAGATATCCGATCGCAACATGGGTGGATCAGAATACTATCAAGCTGACAGACGGAAAAACTGTAGGATTTAAAAAAGGAACCATTACAAAAGCAGACGGAACAACCGTAGATATGGATCATTATGAAGTATATGGCCTGAAATACGTTCCGGTTGCTGTAAGAACAGAAGATTATGCAGCATTTTGCCAGAAATACAACGTAGTTACCAATGATGGTGTATTGGAAGGTGGATATGGTGAGGTACAGCTGAGCGCCTATACAGCAACAGCAGCAGTAACAGCAGATACCAACGGTCTGAAATATGCAGTGAAAAACGGCGACAGCTTTACATTTGAGGCAAGAAAAACAGGAGCAGATTCCGGAATCAAGGATCAGGCTCAGAAAACAGCGACAAATGTAACACCGACTGTAAAAGATGCAAGCGGAAGCTACGGAGAATTCCTCCGTGTAGATATTACAGGAGGCGGATACGGAGATCTTGGAGCAAACATGCAGGCAGTACGTTGGGATTACTGTGGAGATGACGCTACAGGAACAAAGGTGCTGAGATCTTTCGGAACCAAGTTTGCGGCAGATAACTGGATGCATAAAGCCATGGGAATCCAGCTTGGACTTACCGATTCTTTAAGATGCCAGCTTCCGGAAGGAACAGACGGAACCGGATACTGGAGACTGACCGTATATGCACTTGGCTATGCAGACTACAGCTTTGTAGTACAGGCTACAGATGCAAATATTGTAAAACCAGCGGAAGATCCGGCAGACACAACAGCTCTTACAAAAGAGGTCGAAACAGCAAAAGCACTTGCGGAAAACGATTATACAAAAGAATCCTGGACAGCAATGCAGACAGAGCTTCAGGAGGCAGAGGAGCTTCTTGTAAGAGAAGACGCAACACAGGCAGAAGTTGACGAGGCACTTGAGCATCTTAAAGCCGCAGAGGCAGCTCTTGTAAAAGTGACAGTTACTCTTGACAAAACATCAGCAACTGTTTACACAGGAAAAACAGCTTCTCTGAAAACAACTTCCAATGATGCAGCTAAAACAGTAACTTATACAACCAGCAACAATGCAGTTGCGACAGTAAGCAGCACAGGTGTTGTAAAAGGCGTGAAAGCCGGAACAGCAGTGATCACAGCAACTTGTGGAAACGCAAAAGCGACCTGCAAGGTGACTGTAAAAACATCTACAATTAAATTTGCAGCATCTGCAGCAAGTGTATACACAGGAAAAACTGTTACAGTAAAAGCAACCGCCACTCCATCTGCAACGGTAACTTACACAACCAGCAATAAAGCAATTGCGACAGTAAGCAGCACAGGTGTAGTAAAAGGTATAAAAGCCGGAACAGTGACGATCACTGCAACAACAAGCACTGGTCTTAAAGCAACCTGCAAAGTAACTGTAAAAGCTCCATCTGTAAAATTCGCAAAGAAATCTGCAGTTGTTTACAAAGGAAAAACAGCCACTGTAAAAGCAACACTGGCCGGAGTATCCTCTGTAACATATAAGAGCAGCAATACAAAGATCGCAACAGTAAACAGCAAGACAGGTACCGTAAAGGGAATCAAAGCCGGAACTGTAACGATCACAGCAACAAGCGGAAAACTGAAAGCAACCTACAAGCTGACAGTTAAGAACCCGACCTTTACACTTACAAAATCCTCTGCAACAATTGCAAAAGGAAAAACAACAACCATCAGATCCAAAGCA
>CAJMMS010000080.1 GCA_905214675.1 uncultured bacterium | reverse complement strand
TTTCCGACGGTCTTCGTAGTTCCAACTGCCGGTATTTTCGCAGCCGGTGTTTCTGCAGACGGTGTTTCTGGTTGCTGTGTCTGTCCGCCAGATACTTTTACAAGTTTTGTTTCTGCAACTTTCAGATCATTCAGTGCTTTTTCCAGTTCTGCTTTTGTTGCACCTGCTCTTTCTGCTGCAGCCCTGGCATCTGCCAGTGCTTTCTGATAAGCATCCCAGGTTTCTTTTGTGTAATCACTTTGTTTTTTGTTTTCTGCAGCTTTGATTGCATCTTTGACCTGATTCAGAACTTCTGTCGGTTCATCTGTCTTGGAATCATCAATGTTTACTGTTACTTTGCATACTGCGGTCCTGTTTCCATCTTCTGTTGTTACTGTGATGTCTGCTGTTCCGTTTGCCACTGCTGTCACAAGTCCGCCAGGAGTAACGGTTGCTACTGCTACATTGTTTGTTGCATATGTTACATTTTTGTTTGTTGCATTCGCCGGTGCTACCGTTGCCGTAAGCTGTACGGTCTGTCCTTTTTCGGTCAGCGTTGCTTCGGTCTTATCCAGTGCGACACTCTTTACTGCGACATCAGACTCTCCGATCACATCTGCCAGTTTAAATTTCGCCTGTTTGATGTAACAGAGATCGGTCTTGACATTGTAGCCACTGCCATCCGTTCCTTTCCAGTTCTGAGAAAATGCTTTATCCCAGTGTCCGTAGGAGTCCATGACAAACGTTCCATCCGGTAAGACAACCATTCCGGTATATCCGGTATCACCGGAATAGCGATTGTTTGCCCAGTCCTCACAGAGCAGAATATGGCACTGACCTTCATTTTGTTCCATCAGATCCTCGTAAGTTCCTACCCAGGCAACCCAGTCACCTGCCATCCAGTCATTTGCACCGTCAAACTGGTTATTTTTATTCAGGTCATACTGAATTTCACGGAAAGTGATCACCAGTTTGCCGCTGACCGGGTCATACAGTGCTTTGTGGCGCTCTCCTGCAAGAGATCCTGGCAGATCCATCGGCTCAGACCATGTTTCTCCTTCATCATCAGAATAGATCAGGGTAGATGGATTGTTATGAGACTGGCTTCTTGCCAGTCCAACGATCCGTTCTCCATCCGGTGAACGGAACATTCCTATCTCACACATCTGATAGGTGCTTTCGATTGCGCGGTATTCACTCAGATATTTTTCCGGCTCGGACCACTGTTCATTGCCGTTTTCATCAAAAGTCAGATACGTTTTATAATTGACATAATCTGCATCATGATATACACCCATCCATTTCTGGATATCATTGCCATTTGCATCCTTTAACTGTACAAGACTTGCCATGGCAACGATGGTATAGTTTGTACTTCCATCTTTCTTTTTTTCATGCCAGTTTTTGTATTCCGTCCAAGTCTTTCCACCGTCATCTGAATAAGAAGTATTCCAGCCGCCGATATGACCATTCGCATCTGTCTCACCATTTCCCCAGTTTGGCAGACCGGTGATCAGCATCAGCCTTGTCTTTCCATTCGCCAGATGAAGCTTGTAAATCGTCGGTGTTTCCAGTGATTTTGACCAGGAGGACGGGATATCTGTTTTTTCTGTCCAGGTTTCTCCTGCATCTTCACTGACCTGCATGACCAGTTTACCATGTCCATGTCCGACTGGATAAACGGTGAGCAGCGTACGGCTGTCATCCAGCATGACCATATCCGGCTGGCCAAGATAACGCCTTCCTTTTGCATTGTTTTCATCCTTATCAATGTCGGACAGTCTGGATGCATCCAACTGAACTACCGGAACGGTATTGTGGATGGTAATCTCTTTGGTTACACGTATTTCCACTGTTTCTTCATATCCGCCTGCTTCATTTTTTACAATGATCTGTGTATTGCCGCGTTTCTTCGCCTGTACGGTTCCATCCGTGTTTACTGATGCAATCTCCGGATTTTTGGAAGTATAAGTAATCGTTCTGTCTTCCAGGTCACTGATCAGATTTGTTGCGATCTGCCAGTTCTCACCAACTTTCAGTTCCTTTTTCGTCTCGGAGATATTCAGGCCTTTCCCCATCATGCTTCCCTGAATTTCATTTGCAGTAAGCACACGTTTATAAATCTTCAGTTCATCAACCTTACCTTCAAATCCGCTTCCCCCAATGATATCAGCCGGGCAAGGAAACGCATTGGTCTTTGTCCAGGCATTGGTCTGCACCAGTGTTCCATTTACATAGAGAGACAGACCATTGGTTTTGTCCTGTGTCCATGCCATATGTACCCAAGTTTCTGCCGGAAGTGTATAATTAAAGGTCAGAATATCGCCCGTTCCGGTTCCTACGTGCACGCCTGCTTTCCGATTTGAATCTGAAATCCCCACATCAAAGGAATATTTCTGATCACTGCTCATCAGAACCGAACTTCTGTCAGAAACTGCTTTGCTGTATACCCAGTAGCTGACCGTCCATGCATTCTCGGATACCGATGCTCCGGACACCTTTGCTCCGATTGACGTTTTCGCTGTCTCCAGTGCAGCGCCGGATTTACCAGTACTGATCATTCCATCTGCAAGCACTGCATTTCTGGTTCCCCATTCATCTCTGATCTGGTTATCCTTCACCTGGTCAAATGAATAATAAGATATTTTATCTGTTTCACCTGCTTTTCTTGCCACATATTTTTCGGTAATAGTCGCTACACCCTGTTTGAAAGCTGTCATTTCTGATGAAAGTTTTGTTTTCTCATCTGCTGTCAGATATCTTCTGCCTGTTGCTGCTGTTGTCGTAATGCCTGCATACAGTGTGTCAATCTCTGCTGCCAGAGATGGTACTTCCCGCTCCATCAGCCGGAGTTTATTGACATCCCTTACACCTTCTGCCATACGCTCCAGACGTACCGAACTTTTCACTTCCTTTTCCGACGCATCTTTTGGGGATGGATAGATCAGGAAACAGTCGCCCGGTTCAAATGCATTGTGTGTCGCATCTTCCAGCGGATTTTCTACCCATGCATCGTATGCCCAGCGCAGAAATCCTGCGGTGTCAGACTTTCCTGCATTGATAATCGACCAGTAGCTTTCTGCCGGCATGCTTAAAGAGAAGTTACCAGGGATGTGCTCTGTACAGGAATAAAGCGTTGTACGAAGTCCCTTGCTTTCCCTTTCTTCCAGCAGTGCTGCAAATTCATCCGGATGTGCTGCTGCCGCTGTATCTCCGACATTCAGATCTGTCACACGCATTGCCAGATCTTTTTTATTGACAAAATTGTCCATGGCTCCGGCTGTTTTTAACGTCTGTCCGTGAAGATTCGTTACCGAATCAATCAGATCAAACGCTGCGGTCGAAAATCCCCGTTCATCAATACCGATATAGGCATCCTCAAACCAGCCTTTTGTTTCCAGATGCGCGATCAGATCTGTCAGGAAATTTCTCCACACCGTCTGATAACGTGCATTTCCTGCTGTGAATGATTCGTATTTTAACGTTCCATTTTCCCAGTACGCAAAAGAATTATGCCATGGTGCAATGCTGTACAGGACAATCTTATCACCAATTCCCAGTTCTTTGTTAAAACTTACCCATTTGTCAAAATCCGTATAATCATAGGAAAAGCTGCCATCTGCATTTTTCGTCCATTTTACCATGGATGGATAATGTACCTCATTTTTACTGTAAGTCTGTCCGTTCCATGCTTCTTCTACGATCGAAGTGGTGATCGCATGTCCGCCTGCTTCTTTGTATTTCTCCATGATCGGTCTGAGGATTTTCAGGTGTTCCTCAGAAAACGGTGTAACTCCATAATATTCCGCACTGGAATACGGATACTGCCACAGTTCAATATCAAAGCTGTTTTCAAATTCAGATGCATCCGGAAGTACGGCATCCTGCACTTTCACTGTATAAGTAAAGGTCAGCGGTGTTGTGATGCCATCTGCGGCCGCACTGAGTGTACCTGTATAAGTTCCTGCTTTTGCATCCTTCGGAATATCAAACGTTACCCATACAGGCTGGAGCTGATTCCATGCAATATCTACCGGATCATTTCCATAAAGAATATCCGGGGATTCACTGCGGTTGCTTCCATCATCTGCCGGAACTGCACGGTTCTTATCTCCATATCCAAGATAAGTTCCATTGTAAGCTTTTGTTGCTTTTACAAATACCGGCTGTACATGATCTGCGGATATGGTTTCACTTCCATTTGTAAATGCACCTGCTGTTACCTTGACATTTTTCAGGCTGCAGTTTTTGGAAAACAGTACCAGTTCACTGGTCACCTTGTCGTTTTTCCATACTGTCACCTCTGCTGTTTTCACATTTTCTTTTGAGATAGTCGCATACTGATCCTGTGTATACTGATAGTTGGTGTCTTTGATCGTACCTCCCAGATCCGGTGTACCGGTATAAGGCTGATGTGTTACTTTTGCATAAGAAATCTGATTTACGATCTTCGATCCTGATTTCTCATTTAATGTAACTGCTTTTAGCATATGCGTTCCTTCGGAAAGACCGGAAACCTGATAAACACTCTGTGCAGTCGTTCTGGATGCCTGGTACAGATCGACCGTCTGAGCGTGCGCTCCGTCTACTGTATACAAAACTTTTCCATGAACCGGGCCTTTGATCGCATAGATCTCAACGGCATTGCCATGAAACGACAGTTCGTAGTAACACTGCTGCGCATTGGCATCCGATGTTCCCAGATCAATGTATGCCTCGCTGGTGTTATTGACGGTCCAGGTTTTTCCTGTGTATGCAGTATACTTGAAATAATTCATCTGCGTGTCATCCGTAACGTTTACTTTTACTTCTGTCACTTCGTTGGCTGTGTCCTGCACTGCTGCCTGAACCGGCTGCATTGTAAATTGGCAGATCAGCAACATTGCCAGCATAAGCCATACCATAACACTTCCTTTTCTCTTTTTTGTTTTCATTCACTTCCTCCTTTTTCTTTTTCATTATTCCCCATTGTCAGTTCAAGAATGCCCTGGTATTTTGTCTGTATTGCTGTATTTTTTGTTTTATTCTCCTTTCTTTTTTACAATTTTGCACAAATATTTTTAGCAAGGATAGCAGATTTTGACTGTATTGTAAATAGTTTTTTCAAAAATATTATTGCCCCAGAGTTGCCGCTCTGGGTTTTTCTATACCTTTGTGACTTTTTTCAGATAAATCCATCCAACATTGCTTTTTAGTTTTCCGAATCCATTTTTTTCTTCTATGATTTCATACTCTCCGACCGGGCAGATCATCACCCGGCTGTAGCTCTTTGCCGCACCGGTCCGAATCGGTACATTCGTTTTTGTTACCTTTATTTTATAAGGAACTTTGGCTGGCGTATACAGCTTTTTCCCTTTCTCGCTAAAAACGCTATAGCCTGGGTTTTGATTTGCGCACTGTTTTGCTTTTTTCAGACTGCGGAATGCTCCAATCTGACTTTTTTCATCAGCCCAGGATTTTCGGACACGATACCAGATTTCTCCTGTACCAGACTGAATATTTTCTGTACCATCCTGCCGATCCAGTCCGTGACGCTCAATAATATTGCAGATTTTCTGAA
>CAJMMS010000079.1 GCA_905214675.1 uncultured bacterium | reverse complement strand
ATGTTTGAAGAAGAAACCGGCATTGATGTCGTATATGAAGAATTTGAGACAAACGAGATCATGTATCCAAAGATCAGTTCCGGTGCCATCGCCTACGATCTGGTATGTCCTTCCGATTATATGATCCAGAGAATGCGTGAAAATGACCTGCTTGCCGAGATCAATTTTGATAATATCCCAAATATTAAAAATATCGGCAAAGATTATCTGGAACGTTCCAGAGAGTTTGATCCAAAAAACAAGTATTCCGTTCCTTACTGCTGGGGTACGGTCGGTATCCTCTATAATAAAACCATGGTGGATGAACCGATCGACAGTTGGAGTGTTCTGTGGGATGAAAAATATAAGGATAATATTCTGATGCAGGATTCCGTCCGTGATGCTTTTGGTGTAACCCTGAAATACCTTGGCTACTCCTTAAATTCAACCGATCTGGATGAACTGAACGAGGCCAAAGATCTGCTGATCCGTCAGAAACCTCTGGTACAGGCTTACGTCATCGACCAGGTTCGTGATAAAATGATCGGAAATGAAGCTGCGATCGGTGTCATCTATTCCGGCGAAGCCATCTACACCCAGCAGGAAAACCCAAATCTGGAATACGTGATCCCAAAAGAAGGCAGCAACCTCTGGATTGATTCTTGGGTGATCCCCAAAAATGCAGAGCATAAAGAAAACGCAGAGAAATTTATCAATTTCCTCTGCCGTCCGGACATCGCTCTGATGAACTTTGAATACATTACTTACTCAACGCCAAACACCGCCGCACGTGAGCTGATCGAGGATGAAAGCATCCGCAACAGCAAGATCGCTTTCCCGGACCTCTCCACAGTACCAAACCTGGAAACGTTCCAGTATCTTGGCACAAAGAACGATGAGGTGTATAATGAACTTTGGAATAAAGTAAAATCGAAATAACCTGGAGGTATATACTATGAGTTTTAAAGAGATCAAACCAGAAGAACTTCAGAAAAATCCATTTCAGATGATCGGCAAAGAATGGCTGCTCGTAACTGCCGAAAAAGACGGAAAAGCAAATACCATGACCGCTTCCTGGGGCGGTGTCGGTGTGATGTGGGGCAAAAATGTAGCCTTTATCGTGATCCGTCCGCAGCGTTATACCAAAGAATTTATCGATGGTTCCGATAAGCTTTCACTCTCCGTTCTTGACGAAGAATATCGCAAGACACTCAGCTATCTTGGTTCTGTATCCGGAAGAAATGAGGACAAGATTGCAAAAAGCGGTCTGACCATTGCACACAGCGATGAGGTTCCGTATTTTGCCGAGGCAAATACCGTGATCACCGGCAGAAAACTGTATGCTCAGGAATATCAGCCGGAATGCTTTATCGATCCGTCTCTGGACGAAAAATGGTATCCTCAGAAAGATTATCATACCATGTATATTCTGGAAATCGAAAAAGTGATGGTACGCGAATAAATCGTACTGTCCTGCATAATCGCATTGCCGTATAAACGTATAAAGCAGAAAAGTGACAGATTTCAATATGAGTCTGTCACTTTTCTTATATATTCCGGAATGCCTCCGGCATCAGAAGAACTTTGTATAATATCCCATCACAAAGATAAACAGGACGATCAGCGGTAAAATGTATTTCACATAAAACGCGATCTGTCTTGGGAACTTCATACCGCTTCCGGTATTCGTCTCTTTGAGGAAGTTCTCATAGCCCCAGCCAAGCTTTGTCGTACAGAACAGCAGATAAACAAGACTTCCAAGTGGCAGCAGGTTGTTGCTGACAATAAAGTCCTCCAGATCCAGGATCGTGCTGCCCGCTCCAAGCGGTGTAATGCCACTCCATACATTATAGCCGAGCACACATGGCATGGAAAGCACCAGCACACCGACCAGATTGATCAGAACCGCCTTTTTACGGTCCCAGCCTTTCAGATCCATCGTAAAGGAAATGATATTTTCAAAAACAGCGATGACCGTAGATAAAGACGCAAACGTCATAAACAGGAAGAACAGGCTTCCCCACAGTCTGCCGCCTGCCATCGCGTTAAATACGTTCGGCAGTGTGATAAAGATCAGGCTTGGGCCACTGTCCGGCTGTACATTGTACGCAAAGCAGGAAGGGAAAATGATCAGTCCTGACATCAGTGCCACAAAGGTATCCAGCACACAGATGCTGACCGCCTCGCCTGTCAGGGCACGTTCTTTGCCGATGTAACTTCCAAAGATCGCCAGTGCTCCGATTCCGATGCTGAGCGTGAAAAATGCCTGTCCCATCGCCGCATAGACAACTTCCCCGATCCCGGCTTCTTTTACTTTTCCAAAGTCCGGATACAGGTAGAATTTCAGTCCTTCCTGTCCACCAGGAAGCAGTACCGAACGGATTGCCAGAACGATCATCAGGGATAACAGACATACCATCATCACTTTTGTGATACGTTCTACGCCTTTCTGAAGTCCTTTTGCACAGATACCAAAGCACAGCAACACTGCAATCGCCATAAACACCGTCATCAGAACCGGCTGGCCGAGCATATTGCTGAAGGATTCTCCTACCTGTTCGGAGTTTAAACCATCAAACTGTCCCGTTGCCATTTTCACAAAATACAGGATCATCCAGCCGGCGATCGTTGTATAAAACATCATCAGCAGATAATTTCCGGCGATCGCACCATATTTGTACAGATGCCATTTCGTACCTTTCGGTTCCAGCACATCAAAAGAACGCGCTGCACTTTTCTGGCTGGCACGTCCGACTGCAAACTCTGCCACCATGACCGGCAGGCCAAGTATCAGAAGAAACACCAGATAAATCAGTACAAATGCTGCTCCTCCATACTTTCCAACAATGTACGGAAATCTCCATACATTTCCAAGACCAATGGCACACCCTGCTGAGATCAGGATGAACCCAAGTCTTGAACCAAACTTCTCTCGTTCCATTTCTTACGTTTTCCTTTCTTTTCAATCTTTTCTTTGACAATCAAAAATTTGTGCCCTATACTTGTCCTTACTGTATGAAAAAAATTACTTTACTTTGAAGAAGAAAGGATTTTCTATGACACGTACTTTTGTTTATCTGATATCGCAGTCCGATTCCGGCACAAAAATAACGGATTTCTTAAAAAAACACGGCTATTCCAGACATATCCTGACCTGTCTGAAACATTCTGACCGATCCGTTCTGGTAAATCATGCCCCTGTTTATATGAACTATATGCTTCAGGCAAAGGATCAGCTTACCATCGTAATACCGGAAGAAACACCATCGGAACACATCGTCCCGGTTGCCCTTCCTTTTCCGGTTGTCTATGAAGATGAAGATCTAATGATCATCAACAAACCTTCCGATATGCCGATCCACCCATCGATCCATAATTACGAAAATACGCTTGCCAACGCTGCAGCCTGGTATTTCCAGAAACAGGGCGAATCTTTTGTTTACCGCTGCATCAACCGGCTGGATCGTGACACCACCGGGCTTCTGATCCTTGCCAAAAACCGGCTAAGTGGTGCTCTGCTTTCCAAAATGAGCGCAGAGCGCAAAATCCACAGGCAGTACCTTGCTATTGCCACCGGAAAAATCCCGGCACAGGGCACGATCGATGCCCCGATCGCCAGGGCATGTGATTCTGCCATCCTGCGTCAGGTTGATTTTGCCCAGGGTGAAAAAGCAGTCACCCATTACCGGCTTTTAAACTTTGACGGTGCTTATTCACTCGTCCTGCTGCAACTTGAAACAGGGCGTACCCACCAGATCCGGGTACACATGAAGCACCTCGGACATCCTCTGCCTGGTGATTATCTGTACAATCCGGATTACAGCCACATAAAAAGACAGGCTCTCCACTCCTATCGGCTGACTTTCTGCCACCCGATCAGTGGAAAGCCCATGGATTTTACCGCCCCTGTTCCGGACGATTTTAAAACATTTGTGTGCGGATGCGCGGAACCTCATCAATATGCAGATAACGGCTGATACTTTTTACGATCAGATCATGGTCGGAAAAATGATCCTGTCCTTCTACCAGAATGGCTCCGATCACTCCGACCTCCTCTACACGGATTGGAAAACCGCCGCCACAGGCTGCATACTCTTTTTCATCCAGACACCAGTCTGCCAGCGTTTCTTCGTTCTTACGCAAAAGAACACTCGCATAAAGAGAGCTGCGCTCCAGTGTGCGGACGGTGTTCATCTTACGCTGGAGCCAATGTTCGCTCTGCATGGTCACACCGTCTGCCGCATACTGAAATACGGTCAGCCCGTTATTCAGGCGTATGCTCACCTCTACCGGAAGTTTGCGTTTAACAGCTTCCGCAACAATGGCATTACCTACTTCCCATGCATCTGCATTCGTAAAGTGTGAAAACTGCAAAATCTCTTCCTGCATATCCAGCAGGCCCAGTAATTCATCAATCGTCATATGCTGTCACTCCTTTTGTATCACTACGATTAACTATTATTTTAACACTCTTTTTTGCAAGGCTCAACAAATTTCTGCTTTTCACATGCCTTTCAAAATGCTATACTGAAAAAGAATCACATCAGCATCAAGAAAGAGAGGTTTTTACTTTGAAAAAAATAGCAAGCTTTACCATAGACCACATCAAACTGCAGCCGGGTATCTATGTATCCCGTAAAGACCATATCGGTGCCGAAACGATCACAACGTTTGATCTCCGTATGACTTCTCCAAACGAGGAACCAGTAATGAACACCGCCGAAGTCCATACGATCGAACATCTCGGTGCAACTTTTCTGCGCAATCATCCAGTCTTTGCAGACAAAACCGTTTACTTTGGTCCGATGGGCTGCCGCACCGGTTTCTATCTGCTGCTTGCCGGTGACTACGAATCAAAAGATATCGTTCCTCTGATCACAGAAATGTATACCTTTATCCGTGACTTCAAAGGTGAAGTACCTGGTGCATCTGCGAAAGACTGCGGCAACTACCTGGATATGAATCTTTCCATGGCAAATTACCTTGCCAAAAAATATCTGGATGAAGTCCTGACGGACATCAAAGAGAACCGTCTGGTCTATCCGGAATAATCATTTTCCTTTCAGGTAAACCTGCCGGATATAGCGATACAGATAGGCTTCGCCTTTTTTATCAAGGATCTTCAGCAGTTTTTCGAGATCCTTTTCTGTCTGGGGATGCATCATATAGTGATGTTTCCCCTTTTCATAATATTCCAATGGAAAATGGTCGTTGTATTTTTTTCCATTGTAGATCTTGGAGGCCGCGATCCGATCCATCATCATCTCTGCGATATATTTCCGCGGCATCGGCATACCGGTCATCGGATGCCCTGGCTGATCGACACTGTAATCAATCCAGTACTCAAAATGATGCTTGTTGCGTCCTTTGTGATGCAGCCAGGCTTTCGATATTCCCGTTACTTCCCGTTCTGCATTATTTGGACTACGATTTCCCTGATAATATCTGCATCCCACCAGAAACTCTGTTGGTGAATATTTCGAAAGATCATGCAGCAATCCCTGCTTGTAAAGTCCGATTTTAAAACATTCACGCATCACCAGAAGCTTATGCCTTGTGATGGTTGTGAAGTGTC
>CAJMMS010000078.1 GCA_905214675.1 uncultured bacterium | reverse complement strand
GAGATGTGCTGGTGCTTCCCAAAGGAACAGAAAAATGGGACAGAACACTTCCGGTCGGATGCTCCAGCCGGAGACGGATGCTACAGCTTAAAGAGCTGTATCCGGATGTAACCTTTCTTCCGGTAAGAGGAAATATCCAGACCAGACTGCAGAAACTTCAGTCCGGAACTTACGGTGCACTGATCCTGGCAGCGGCAGGTTTAAAACGACTTGGACTGGAAAGCCGCATTTATCGCTATTTTGAGCCGGATGAGATCATTCCGGCAGCAGGTCAGGGGATTCTGGCGGTTCAGGGAAGAAAAGGAGAAGATTATGCTTTTCTGAAAGCCTATAACGATCCGGCGGCACAGGCAGCACAGGCAGCAGAGCGGGCTTTTGTAAAATATTTAAATGGCGGGTGCAGCTCACCGATCGCTGCCTACGCAGAGATCAAAAGCGGAAAACTTCTGCTTCGTGGACTGTATTACCAGGAAGCGACCGGAATCTATAAAAAAGGTCAGATCGAAGGAAATCCGGAAGATGCCGAAACAATCGGAATACAGCTTGCCGGGCAACTGAAAACAGCGTGTCATGCACAAAGCTGCACGGCCACAAAAGAAGGTGATATAAAAACAGGAAAAGTCTGGCTGGTAGGAGCAGGCCCTTCCGATCCGGGGCTGTTTACGCTGAAAGGAAAACGTGTGCTTCAGGAGGCAGAAGTTGTCGTCTACGATGCACTGGCAGGTCAGGGCATTTTAAGTATGATCCCGGAGAATGCCGAGAAGATTAACGTCGGCAAGCGGGCAAGCCATCATCTGATGCATCAGGAAGAGATCAACAAAATCCTTGTGAAAAAAGCACTGGAAGGAAAGAAAGTTGTGCGGTTAAAAGGCGGAGATCCGTTTCTCTTTGGCAGAGGCGGAGAAGAACTGGAGCTTCTGAAGGCACATCAGATCCCATACGAGGTCGTGCCGGGTGTGACTTCGGCGATCGCAGTGCCTGCCTATAATGGCATTCCGGTCACGCACCGGGATTTCTGTTCTTCCGTGCATATCATTACCGGTCATAAGAAAAAAGGCGATACCTATGATATTGATTTTGAGGCACTGGTAAGGACAAAAGGAACACTTGTCTTTCTGATGGGTGTGACGGCACTTGCGGATATCTGCGATGCACTTTTAAAGGCAGGCATGCGTGCAGATATGCCTGCGGCTATTTTACAGCAGGGAACCACGGCAGGACAGAAACGGATCTGTGCAACCGTTTCAACACTGCCAGAAGAGGTGCAAAGGCAGGGGATTCAGACACCGGCCATCATCGTGGTTGGGGAAGTATGTGCCCTGGCTGATAAATTTGCATGGCATGAAGCACTGCCGCTTGCGGGACGCAAAATCCTGATCACAAGGCCAAAAGAACGGATCTCAAAAATGGCAGAAAAGCTTCGAAGAGAAGGGGCAGAAGTGCTGGAGCTTCCGGCAATCCGTACCGAGGCGATCAAAGAAAATCAGAAACTGAAAACATGCCTGGAGCAGATCGCATCTTATGACTGGATCGTCTTTACCAGTCCGACCGGAGTGCGGATCTTTTTTGAAAACATGGCAGAAAACGAAGTGGATATCCGCAAACTTGCGGCGGCAAAATTTGCCGTTATCGGAAGCGGTTCCGAAAAAGAACTGAAAAAACATGGAATCCGGGCAGATCTGAAACCGGAAATCTTTGACGGAGAACATCTAGGATCCAGCCTTGCCGGGGCCTGCACGGGAGGAGAGCGGATCCTGATCCCGCGGGCAGAGGCTGCAAATCAGGAACTGATCACAGAACTTCAGAAAGTAGCCAAAGTGCAGATCGACGATGTGCCAACCTATCGCACCCTGTATAAAACATCAGAACTGATCGATCAGAGAGCAGAGTTTGAACAGGGAAAGATTGATTTTGCGGTATTTACCAGTGCATCGACGGTGCGGGGATTTGCACAGGCAACCAAAGGACTTGATTTTTCCCTTGTCCGGGCAGTCTGTATCGGAAAACAGACGAAGCAGGCAGCAGATGAGCTTGGAATGCGTACCTGGATGTCTGAAAAAGCAACGATGGACAGCGTTCTGGATAAAGTGAAAGAGCTGTGCCTGCGACAGGTTTGAAGAAATAAAAGTGCTTTGATTTCAGAAATTTGAATCTGGCATAAAAATATTTGTAGATATGCGGGATTATTAGGCAAGATGGAGGTAACAAAAGATGGATATGACGATCCGACCAAGAAGGTTAAGAGGAAACGATACACTCAGAAGAATGGTGAGAGAGACGCGAATGGATAAATCTTCCCTGATCTATCCGATGTTTGTAAAAGAAGGAAAGGGGATTCAGGAAGAAATCCCGTCCATGGACGGACAGTACCGTTACAGCGTGGACTGCATGGGATTTGAACTGGAACGACTGTTAAATGCCGGTGTGAAAAATGTGATGTTTTTTGGCATCCCGGATCAGAAAGACGAAGTGGGAAGCGGAGCCTGGGATGAAAACGGCATTGTGCAGAGAGCACTTCGGGAAGCAAAAGAAAAATTCCCGGAACTGTATCTGATCACGGATGTTTGTATGTGTGAGTACACATCACACGGACACTGTGGCGTTCTGTGCGGACATGATGTGGATAACGATAAGACACTGGATCTGCTTGCAAAGACCGCTCTTTCCCATGTGGAGGCCGGAGCCGATATGGTAGCACCTTCCGATATGATGGACGGCCGTGTGCGTGCGATCCGCACGATACTTGATCAGGCGGGACACACAGGCACACCGATCATGTCCTATGCCGTGAAATATGCATCTGCCTTTTACGGCCCGTTCCGTGAAGCGGCAGGTTCAGCACCGTCTTTCGGGGATCGCAAAACATATCAGATGGATTTTCATAACAAAAGAGAAGGAATCAAAGAGGCTCTGCTCGATGTGGAAGAAGGAGCAGATATTATCATGGTAAAACCGGCGATGGCCTATCAGGATGTGATCACGGAAGTGAGAAAAGCAGTCAACACACCGGTAGCGGCCTACAGCGTCAGTGGAGAATACGCCATGGTAAAGGCAGGAGCTAAACTGGGCTATATTGATGAAGAACGGATCATCGGTGAGATGGCAGTCGGTGCTTACCGTGCCGGAGCCGATATTTATCTTACCTATTTTGCAAAAGAAATCGCAAAAATGATGGACGAAGGGAAGATTGGATGATGACAAGATCAGAAGAACTTTTTAAAAAAGCAGTTACCTTGATGCCGGGCGGCGTGAACAGCCCGGTGCGTGCCTTTGGAAGCGTCGGCAGTACGCCGCGTTTTATTGAACAGGCAGACGGCGTTTATATGACGGATGTCGATGGAAACCGTTATCTGGATTTTATCGGTTCCTGGGGACCGATGATCCTCGGACACAACCATCCGGCGATCAAAGAAGCCGTGATCAAAGCCTGCGAAAAAGGACTGAGTTTCGGAGCCGCCACCGAAAGAGAAGTACAGATGGCAGAACTGATGACAGAAGTGATCCCGTCACTTGAAATGGTGCGTATGGTCAATTCCGGAACGGAAGCCGTGATGAGTGCCATCCGTGCAGCCAGGGGATATACCAGAAGAGATAAGATCATAAAATTTACCGGATGTTATCACGGACATTCCGATGCACTCCTGGTCAAAGCCGGTTCCGGAGTTATGACAGCCGGAATCCCGGACAGTGCCGGTGTACCGGCAGGATGTACACAGGACACCTTATCTGCCATTTACAACGATCTGGCAAGCGTGGAAGCACTGTTTGCACAATATCCAGAAGAGATCGCCGCTGTGATCGTAGAGCCGGTGGCAGCGAACATGGGCGTGGTTCCGCCGAAAAAAGGATTTCTGGAAGGACTTCGAAAACTCTGTACCGAGCATGGAACCGTTCTGATCTTTGATGAAGTCATCACCGGATTCCGCCTTGGACTTCAGGGAGCACAGGGATATTTTGGCATCAATGCCGATCTTGTGACATACGGCAAGATCATCGGAGCCGGTATGCCGGTCGGAGCTTACGGCGGCAGACGTAAGATCATGGAGATGGTATCACCGGTCGGAGCTGTTTATCAGGCTGGAACCTTAAGCGGCAATCCGGTTGCCATGGCAGCGGGTATCGCCCAGCTTACCATTCTCAAAAACAATCCTCAGATTTATGAAAATCTCAATCAGAAAAGTGATATTTTCTTTGAAACCATGAAAGAAAATGTCAGAAAAAGCGGTCATGCATGGCAGGTAAACCATGTCGGCTCGATCGGTTCCCTGTTTTTCACAGAACAGCCGGTTGTCGATTATGCTTCTGCCAAAACCTCAGATACTGCCGAATATGCACGGTATTTTAAATATATGCTGGACAATGGAATCCATCTTGCACCGGCACAGTTTGAAGCCATGTTTGTGTCGGCGGCACATACCGGAGAAGATCTGGCCTATGCACAGCAGAAGGCAGGGGAGTTCTTGATGTGCAAATGAACGAATTTTCCGAAGGACACGTAAAAGTGTCTTCTTGGGAATTGTTCATTTTGCACATTGCCAGAAGTTTCTGGTCTGCCAGGGGTCGTTGAAGCGGAAAATAGCACAGCCATGATGAATTCGAAAACAAATCGCACCGAACAGGAAACGCAGCGTGTCAGCAGATTGTTTTCGAATCATTATGGCTTTCTGTTTTTTTTTGATAAGAAGTTTTCAATTTCCGTATAAAAATCATCATTTTTGGGAGTATTGTTGTACTATAACAGAATAAATGTCAAAAGTATGTGAAAGAAAGAGATAATGGGATAGATGGTGGGAAACGCTGGGAAGTACCGAAAAATTAAGGGATTTGGCGAGTTTATAAAGAGAGTTAGGACGAGGTTTGACACTTATTTTGAGAAAAATGGCAATTTTTAAGAACAAAAAGAAAAATTATCTACATTATCCACAAAAAGAGCCGGAAAGCCGCATAAACAGCGAGTTTCTGGCTCTTTTTTTAATTGGAATGAATAAAAGGAAGGTGATTCAATCACCAAGATTATTTTAACATGTCCGATGTTACGGGGCAATGATTGTGACGTTATAATTCCGCGTTATAGCGTTATTTTTATTTCTGCAAATAGTTCAAGAAAATCGCGTAAAATGGGCGTTTCCTCGCGTTACAAGTCGCGTCACAGATCAGAAGAAAATCGCGAAAACAAGAGCGGGCATCTGTAAAAAACGTCACAAGTGCAAAGGTGCAAAAAGCACACTACAAAAGAAACCTGCACCTTTGGCTTAAAACAAGGCTTTTCGGCGTTTATACAGCAGTTTTCCAGGTCAGATCAAAGGTGCAAAAAAGGAAAACAAGTTTACCCTAAGAGGATGAAAAAATTATGCAGTTTCAGATGTTGATGTGTCCTCTAAATTTAACGATCTTGCGAGACGTTTCTTTCTGCGAATCTTCATTTCTATAATATCAAGTATTTCCTCTTGATCTAAAGGATCTAATTCTTTTAAAGATGAAAGAATCATTTCTTGAAGTGGAGAAAGAGATTCTTCGATATTAGAAGAATACATATTCTTTGATTTTGAAGAATTTCCAAAAAGAATGTAATCCACACTACATTCTAATATTTGAGAAAGTTCACACAAAGCAGAAGCAGATGGTGCAGAAGAACCTTTTTCAATTCCACTCAAATTTCCTGTTGATATTCCTGTTTTGTTGTAAATAAACGATTGTGTGTAGCCTAATTCTAGCCTTCGCTGTTTTATTCTTTTTCCTATTTCCACGTTATTCATAAATCCTCCTAACTCCTAGCATTTTCTTTAATTAAAAAGAATAAACACAAATATTTTCTAAAATCGGAGATATCTACTTGACATACTCTGATATTAGAGATAATATAGTGCTAGGGAAACAAATTTACCAACCCAACTATAACATAAACACTTCAAGAAAACATCTAAATTTTCTTATTTTCTCACATTCGTGG
>CAJMMS010000077.1 GCA_905214675.1 uncultured bacterium | reverse complement strand
TCATTTGAGCCTTTTTCTTTGGCTCCGTTTTTTCATAACTTATTTGACACTACCGTCCTTTTCTTTTCATGCTTAACATCATTTTATCCAGCTATCAAATATTTTCGATATAAATTTTGCAAAAAGAACCTCTTTCACACTTTTTTCACGGTTTACTTTTTCTTCTTTTTCCTCTATAATCATTCCATAGAACACCCGTTATGGGAGTAACCAAGTTTTAGAAGGGGCAGGATCATGGATAAAAACAAATTTAACCGTAATCTGAGCAAAAGACACGGCGGCAGGCAACAACAACTGTACCTGAACATCGCTTTCTTCGGTGTTTTCGCCTGTGCTGCTCTGATTTTTTTACTGCTGGCTTTTGATAAGATACCACCAGTCAGTGAACACAAAAAAACACAAAAAGAAACCATATCAACCGAAACGCAGTCTGAAACCGGAACGGAATCCACCACGCCAAAAGAAACACTTGCAGCAGAAACCAGCATTACCATCAGTCTGATGGGTGACTGCACACTTGGCTCTGCTCCGGATTCTGATCAGTATAACAATTTTGGCGCATTTAAAACCGTATATGGCATTGATTATTTCTTCCAGAATGTAAAATCTTATCTCCAAAGCGATGATCTTTCCATTATCAATCTGGAGGGAGCACTCACCACTGCCGAGAACTCAGCCAGCAAGAGCGATGTCTACAAAGGCGATCCTTCCTATGTTTCCGCACTTTCTGACAGTTCGATCGAAGCTGCCAACCTTGCTAACGATCATACGGAAGATTATGGAACTGCCGGTCTGACCGAAACGCAGACCACACTGAAAGATGCAGGAATCACTGCCTTTGGCAATGACGATACCGCTGTTCTTGAGATCAAGGGCATTAAAGTCGGACTGGTTGGTATATCTGCTGTTGACAAGCAGATCAGCGAATGTCAGACACAGCTTACCAGCGCCATTAACTCCGTAAAAGAACAGGGGGCAAACCTGATCATCGTCAACTTCCACTGGGGAAATGACGGTGAAACAACTCCGAACAGTGATCAGACCACACTGGCACATGCCGCAGTCGATGCAGGCGCCGATCTGGTAGTCGGACATCATCCACATGTACTTCAGGGCATGGAAGTTTACAACAACCGTACGATCTTCTACAGCCTTGGAAGCTTCTGTGACGGAGGAAATATGTATCCAAACGATATGGATACCGTTATTTTCCAGCCGACCTTTACGTTCAACACCAGTAAAGAACTGACCAGTACAACCAATTCCATCATTCCTTGCACGATATCTTCTGACAGCACATTCAACAACTATCAGCCAACACCTGCCGAAGATTCCGAAAAGACAAGGATTGAACAGAAGATCAAAGATCTCAGCAGCCAGATTGGA
Organism: uncultured bacterium; assembly: GCA_905214675.1. Lineage (GTDB taxonomy): Bacteria > Bacillota > Clostridia > Lachnospirales > Lachnospiraceae > Hominisplanchenecus. The sequence continues at coordinate 5,158 of CAJMMS010000077.1, read as the reverse complement.
AACAGCATTTCCGGTACTGACAGCAGCTCTGACTCAAACAACACCACTGATTCAAACAGTACTTCCGATTCCGCCAATACAACGGATTCCGATAATACATCCATCTCAGACGGAGACACGACTGCTTCCTCTGAAAGTGAAACTTCATCTGAAAGCGAAAGCTCATCTGAGACAAGTTCCGACGGAAATGGCAGTGATGACAGCGATAATTCCGGTTCTTCCGGAAACAATTCCACAAAGCTGTTTTTACCGGACTAAAAGAAACGTATTAAAAAAGTGCATGTATGCCACTATTCGCGTACATGCACTTTTTTATGAAAATGAAATAACTAACCACCGACAACTTATTTATATCAGCTCAGTTCAAACATTCCATGATAAAGCTGATAATATTTCCCTTTCTGTTCCAGCAGTTCTGCATGATCCCCTCTCTCAACGATCTTCCCCTGTTCCAGTACCATGATCGCATTGGCATTTCGCACGGTACTTAAGCGATGTGCGATGACAAACACGGTCCTGCCTTCCATTAGCTGATCCATACCTTTTTCGATCAGTTCCTCGGTTCTTGTATCAACGGAAGAGGTTGCTTCATCGAGGATCAGCACCGGCGGATCAGCCACCGCTGCCCTCGCGATCGCCAGAAGCTGCCTCTGTCCCTGGGAGAGATTTGCCCCATCTGCTGTCACCATGGTATCGTAACCGTTTGGCAGTCGTCGGATAAAAGAGTGTGCATTTGCGATGCGTGCCGCCTTCTCAATCTCTTCCTGCGTCGCATCCAGCTTTCCAAAGCGGATGTTATCGGCTACGGTTCCGGTAAACAGGTGGGTATCCTGAAGTACGATGCCAAGAGAATGCCGCAGTGCGTCTTTCTGGATCTTCCGCACATCAATTCCATCATAAACCACCGCTCCTCCCTGCACATCATAAAAGCGATTGATCAGGTTGGTGATCGTGGTCTTTCCGGCTCCGGTCGATCCGACAAAGGCAATCTTCTGTCCCGGTTTTGCATACAGACTGATATTTTTCAAAATCATATGATCTTCGGTATAACCAAAATCAACATTTTCAAAACGGACATCCCCGCGAAGTACTGTCAATGCTCCGTCTTTTGAACGCCATGCCCATTTTCCGGTTTTCTCTTTACATTCTTTCAGGCTGCCGTTTTCTTCCTTTACATTGACCAGCGTCACATCGCCTTCGTCCACTTCCGGCTCCAGATTCATCACATCAAACACCCGCTCTGCTCCGGCAAGTGCAGAGAGCAGAAAATTGCTCTGCTGTGTAAACTGATTGATCGGCAGTGCCGCCTGACGCACAAACACCAGATAACTTGCCAGGCTTCCGACATCCGCCAGTCCACGCATCGCCAGAATCCCTCCGAGAACTGCCACGATCGCATAATTAATATAAGATATGCTTACGACTACCGGAACCATTGTCGCCGCATAGGACTGTGCACCGGTTCCTTCTTTTCGCAGTTTTTCATTTTTCTCCAGAAATTCCTGAAAGCTTGCCTGCTCGTGGTTGAAAACTTTGACTACTTTCTGGCCGCTGACCATTTCTTCGATATAGCCGTCCAGTTCGCCAAGGCTCTGCTGCTGTTTCGCATAAAAAACCTTACTTTTTGCTCCGCTGAATTTCATATACCAGAACATGATCCCATAGCAGACCGTCACGATCAGCGACAGTTTCCAGTTCAGGATATAGAGGATCGTAAGGGTTCCGATCATCTGGATAAAACTCTGGATCGCCATTGCAAAACTGTTATTGAGGGCATCTGCGATCGTATCGATATCGTTCGTGAACAGACTCATGATATCGCCATGCCGCTTCTCGTCAAAAAAGCGAAGCGGCAGCGTCTGCATATGTGCAAACAGATCTCTTCGAATATCAAAAACAACCTGCTGGGCAGCTTTTACCATCGTCTGAGAATACCCCCAGGCTGCCAGTGCCCCGGTGGCAAAAATAGCAGCCGCCACAAGCACACCAACTGCAAGCGAATGCAGATCTCCGTTTGCAAGATTATTGACAACCGGACGTATCATGTAAGTTCCAAGAAGATTTGCAAGGGCACTTACTGTGACCAGAATACTGACGATCAGAAGCATAAATTTATGCCGTCCAAGATAAGAAACAAAGATCCGCAGTGTGTGCTGCATATTTTCCGGCCGTTTAACATTCTTCGTTTTCGATGCCATCGCTGTTTCCTCCTTTCATCTGAGACGCATAAATTTCCTGATAAATCGCATCCTCCCTAAGAAGCTGTTCATGTGTTCCGATATTATGGATTTCTCCGTCTTCCAGGATCACGATCCGGTCCGTATGGATCACCGAAGAAATTCTCTGTGCAATGATGATCTTTGTCACATCGCCAAGTTTTGCCAGCTCTTTGCGGATCTTCTTTTCCGTTGCCGTATCGACTGCACTGGTAGAATCATCAAAAATCAGGATCTTCGCATCGGCAAGCAGTGCTCTTGCGATACAGAGTCTCTGTTTCTGCCCTCCGGACAGGTTATTGCCGCCCTGCACAAGCATAGTGTCCAGTCCCTCCGGCAAACGCTCCAGGAACTCATCCGCACACGCCGCACGGCATGCCTGCCAGATTTTTTTGTCATCTGCATCCGGATCGCCCCATTTCAGGTTGTCACGTATCGTTCCGGAAAAAAGCTCATTTTTCTGAAGAATAATCCCCACCGCTGCCCTCAGTGCATGGAGATCATATGCTTTTACATCCACACTGCCAACTTTCACAACACCGCAGGTTGCATCATAAAGCCGTGGAATCATCTGTACAAGCGTCGTTTTAGAAGCTCCGGTTCCTCCGATCACACCGATCGTCTGTCCGGCCTCAATATGCAGATCCACATCAGACAGTGCATATGCTTTTGCATCTTTATGATACTTAAAAGAAACCTGTTCAAAATCGATACTGCCGTCTCTGACCTTCTGTACGCCATTTTCCGGAGAATCCAGAACAATCCTCTCATCCAGCACCTCTGCGATACGATGTGCACTGGCAAGGGATCTTGTCAGCAGCAGAAAAACGTTTGCGATCATCATCAGGGCATTGACCACCTGCATGACATAACTTAAAAATCCGGTCAGATCACCGACCTTAAGACTGCCATTTAAGATCATGTTTCCTCCAAACCACATGATCAGCACGATTGCACTGTACATCACGGCCTGAAATGCCGGAAGGTTCAGCACTGCATAGTGAAACGTCTGCTCACTTGATCTGCTCAGATCCGTATTTACCGCATCAAATTTTTCTTCTTCGTATTCTCCGCGGACAAATGCCTTGACCGCACGGATCGCCGTCACGCCTTCCTGAACTACATGGTTCAGACGGTCTACGATCCCCTGCAGCTTTGTATACATAGGTGCCGCTTTCCGGACGATCAGAAATAACACAATTCCAAGAACCGGTGTGCAGACCAGAAAAACAACGGCAAGCTTCGGATTCATCCAGAAAGAAAGACCGATGCCAAGGATCAAAAGAGACGGTCCTCTCGTCACCGGACGAAATCCGGAATTGATCAGATTCTGCAGAACCGTGACATCCGTAGTCATTCGCGTGACCAGGGACGAGGTATCAAAATGATCCAGATTTGAGAAAGAATACTGCATCACTTTTGCATATTCTGCCTCCCTGATCTTTGCTCCCCAGCCATACGAAGCTCTCGCCGAAAAGCGTGCATACAGAAGCCCTGTCACCAGAGCCAGCAGTGCACAGATCCCCATTTGAAATCCTTTCGAATAAATGTAGGCAAGATCATGATTTGCCACCCCGACATCGATCAGATCCGCGATCATGATCGGTATGAAAAGCTCAAACGCTGTCTCAACCGTTACCATCAAAGCACCAAGTATCATATCTTTTTTATATGGCCCGATATACCCTGCCAGTCGCCTTATATCATTCATATTTTATTTCTTTTCACTCCTTTTGTCAGAAACTCTGAGCAATGCCAACCTTTGATGCAAAGCGGACATTTTCAATCGGCTTTCGCAGTCTGCTCATGAATCAGCCTGTCAGTTGGACAGCTCCCTCAAAAGTTCCCGATCCTCTGCCTTTATCTTCAGATTTGTCTCGATCTTTTCGCCGTCCGGTGTGGTGACCGTAATCGCCATGATACTGCCCTCTTTCAGAGCCCGTTTTGAAACCGCATTACAGAATGCCGGAAATTTCGGGTGATTTCTTTTAAATGTATTCCATGCATTCATAATCTTCATCATATTTCCTATATTATTCAGTGCCATTTGTTTTGCCTCCTTGAAGTTCATTTTTACATCTGCTAAGTGTAAAATACTTTTGAAATCTGTGCAAGACATAATTTTACTCTGACGGATGCCTGCGGATTGCTCCGTTACAAAGTAACTCCCGCAATCTACGCTCCGCTTCGGTCGGCACTAAACGAGTGTCACTGGCACTCAGTGCCTTTAAACATTCGGCATCATATAATTTTCACATGAAAAAAATATTCTATTTATATGTTAGTTTGGAAAAACGATCAAAACTGAGCACCTCTCGTGCACTATCTGGCGTTTCTCCCTCGATTTTTTTGCCGTTATTCGTTCAAAGTCATTCAAAATCCGCAGATTTCATACATTTCCAGCAAAAAGTTCAGAAAATTTTTATTGATTTTGGCGGGTAAATATGTATAATGATGATAGAGAAGTGGGCATCATTTCTTTAACTTTAAGTATAAAAGAAAAGAGGTTAATCAGATGGCAAAAATTGATTTAAGCAAGTATGGCATCACTGGAACTACTGAGATCGTGTACAATCCATCTTATGAGATGTTGTTCGAGGAAGAGACAAATCCTGCTCTGGAAGGCTTTGAAAAAGGCCAGGAAAGTGAACTGGGTGCTGTCAATGTTATGACTGGTATTTATACAGGTCGTTCTCCAAAAGACAAATTTATCGTAAAGGATGAAAATTCCAAAGACACTGTATGGTGGACAACAGACGAATATAAAAACGACAACCATCCGGCTACTCAGGAAGCATGGGATGCTGTAAAAGATCTGGCTATCAAAGAGCTGTCCAACAAGAGACTGTTCGTAGTAGATGCTTTCTGCGGTGCCAACAAAGATACTCGTATGGCAATCCGTTTCATCGTTGAGGTTGCTTGGCAGGCTCACTTTGTAACAA
>CAJMMS010000076.1 GCA_905214675.1 uncultured bacterium | reverse complement strand
TAGACTTCAATGGTTAAGACCGTGATATGAATGTCAATTTTGCCACAGATTGCATTTGTTTGCAGGTGTGAATTACCGTTCTGGTCGGTGTGGACATGTTTCCGTTTTGACAGGATATGTTTCCGCGAACGGGCACAATACCTGACATCAATCAGAAGGTATCGTGCCATGTGGAAAGTGCTGTAAAGCTTGTGAAGGTATCATCGGCCCTTAAAAATTGCCTTGAAATGGGAATGTTGGAACGTAATATCCGGATTCGTCTGAAAATATCCGATTGACAAATGACTGGTAATAGCATACGCTTTGAGTAATAAGCAAAAAAGAAACGGAGGAAGCACCATGTTATTTATTGAATATCCGAAATGTTCTACCTGTAAGAAGGCAAAGAAATGGCTGGATGAGCATGAGATCGTCTACACAGACCGCCATATTGTTGAGGAAAATCCTTCTTATGAAGAATTAAAGGACTGGTATCAAAGAAGCGGACTTCCGCTGAAAAAGTTTTTCAATACCAGCGGCATGCTTTATAAAGAGATGAAACTGAAAGACAGGCTTCCGGCAATGAGCGAGGAGGAACAGTTAAAGCTCCTTGCGACAAATGGAATGCTGATCAAGCGTCCGCTTGTGGTAAAAGAGGACACGGTACTTACCGGATTTAAAGAGGCAGAATGGGTGGAAAAACTGTCTGAAATCTGATAAACTGGTGAAAAGAAATGAAGGAGGCAGCGAAATGGGAATTGCGGAAATGTTAGATGAACTGAAACAGAAAGCTTCACATGATCCGAAGCTGAGAGCAGAGCTTCTGGAGACGAAAGAAGCAGCACAACCATTTGCTGCATTTTGCAGTAAATGCAGGGAACTTGGATACGAGATCTACGACATGGATCTGATCACGGCGGGGGAAGAAGCCTATGCAGCCATGCGGCGCAGCACAAACGGGGGCGGTGAGAATTCTCCGATGCTGGAAGGGGAAGATGATCTTTACGAACTGTTTTTTGCGGGACTATAGGAAATACAGAAAAACAGCCGGCTGATGAGGATAAGGAATGAAACTCTTGGATAGACTGCGTTTCTTTGGAAAAGGAAAAAATGCAGAAAAGGACGAAAATACAGAGAACACAGAAAGCATTTCAAAAGAAAAAAATGAGAACTGTTTTAAGTTGCTGGAACTGGAAGAAATTCTGGAAAGCATACTTATGCAGGATGCTTACATAGCGAAAAGTGATTATACAGAAAAGCTGGAAGCGTATGATCCGGTAATCCATGTTTTCCGGACGCTGGAAGAGAGCAAAGTGCTTGGTGCTTTTTGCATGCAGAATGGTATAGTTGAAGATGAAGTTCGAAAAGTCGTGAGTGAGTATGATAATATCGAAGAGCTTGTGGAACAGCATAATCAGCAATATATTTCGCAGACAATGATCCGCGAAAAGGAGTATCTGGATCATATTGCAGATGCAATCAATCCGGAAATCACGTTGGATGAAGATCAGAGAAAAGTGATTCTGACGGATGAAGATTATTGCATGGTGATCGCAGGAGCCGGTGCGGGTAAGACAACAACGGTTGCAGCAAAAGTGAAATATCTGGTGGAGAAAAAGCAGATTGATCCGGAACAGATTCTGGTTGTTTCGTTTACTAATAAAGCGGTGAAAGAACTGAAAGACAAGATCCAGAAAGCTCTTGGTATTGAAAGATGCATGATCGCAACGTTTCATTCTACCGGAAATGCGATTCTGAGAAAACATACACCAGAGGAAACGGCGAATATTGCAGATCATTCAAAGATGTATTTTGTGTTGCGTGATTATTTTCGCGGTTCTGTCATGCAAAATGAGAGCATGGTCAATAAGCTGATTTTATTCTTTGCTTCTTATTTTGATGCACCGTATGAAGGAGATGATCTCAATGGATTTTTCAATAACATTGCCAAGGCAAATTATTCGACTCTGCGAAGTGATCTGGAGGATTTCAGGCGGGAAGTGATCGATACCAGAACGAAAAAGTCGGTTACGATACAGAATGAAGTTCTGCGTTCGCATCAGGAAGTAGAGATTGCCAATTTTCTTTATCTGAATAAAATTGATTATGAATATGAGCCGGTTTATCCATACAACCTTCCTTATGCAAGAAAGCCTTACACACCGGATTTTGTTCTCCGGCAAAACGGTAAAACCGTATATCTCGAACATTTTGGCATATCTGAGGATGGAAAGAATGACCGGTACAGTGAAGAAGAATTGCAGAGATATAAAAATGCTGTCAACGATAAAGTACGGTTGCATAAGAAGCATGGAACGGAACTTATTTATACGTTCTCAAAATATAAAGACGGGAAAAGTCTGGAAGTCCATTTAAAGAAAATGCTGGAGGAACATGGTTTTGAAGTGGAACCGCGTTCCAATCAGGAAGTGATGGAACTGCTGGTTGCAGGAGAAGAAAACAGGTATGTGCGGAAACTGCTTAATCTCATCTGTCGTTTTATTTCGAATTTTAAGGTGAATGGCTATCGCCTGGAAGATTTTGAACGGATGTATCATTCTACGCAGAACGTGAGAAGCAGACTGTTTCTCGAAATATGTCAGGACTGTTATCTGGAATATGCACGCTGGCTGAAAGAAAACAAGGCTGTGGATTTTGAGGATATGATCAATGAGTCTGCCAGACTTTTGTGTGAGGCAAAAGATCTGAAGAAAAAGCTGGATTTCAAATATATCATCGTGGATGAATATCAGGATATTTCAAGGCAGCGTTTTGATCTGACGAAAGCACTTTCGGAAGTGACGGATGCGAAGATCATTGCGGTTGGTGATGACTGGCAGTCTATTTATGCATTCAGCGGTTCAGATATTACGCTGTTTACAAAATTCCAGGAAAAAATGGGTTATGCGAAGATGCTGAAGATTGTTCGGACTTATCGCAATTCGCAGGAAGTGATCGACATTGCAGGTGGTTTTATCCAGAAGAATGCCAGCCAGATTTCGAAAAGACTGCTCTCCAAAAAGCATATAGAAGATCCGGTGATCATTTATACTTATGATGATACCAGAAAAAAATACGGTGCAGACAGAAGGAGCGGAGCAAATTATGCGCTGGCGAAAGCGGTCGAAACGGCACTTAAAGATATGTTACGTTTTGAAGAAAAACCGGGAAGAATCCTGCTGATCGGAAGATTTGGATTTGATGCGGATCGGCTTGAAAAGTCTGGAATGTTTGAATATATAAACCGTGGAAGTAAAATCAAAAGTGTGAAATATCCAGAGTTAGATATTACGTTTCTGACGGCGCATGCTTCCAAAGGTCTGGGATATGACAATGTGATCGTGGTAAACGGAAAGAACGAAACTTATGGCTTTCCTTCCAAGATAGAGGATGACCCGGTGCTTGCTTTTGTCATCAAAGGAGATCGCTCGATTGATTATGCGGAAGAGAGAAGACTGTTTTATGTAGCGATGACGCGAACGATGAACCGTGTTTATTTCGTGGCACCGGAACAGAATCCTTCGGAATTTCTACTGGAATTGAAACGAGAATATAAGAATGTCTGTCTTCGTGGAAACTGGAACGAAGAAGAAATAAAGAAGATTGACAAAAAAGTGTGTCCGCTGTGCGGATATCCAATGCAACTGAAGTATAAAAAGGCATATGGACTGCGGTTGTATCTTTGCATAAACGAACCGGAAATCTGTGGATTTATGACAAATGACTGCCGGGGCGGGAAATTATCCATTCAAAAATGCCATAAATGCCGGGATGGTTATCTGATCGTAAAAAGCGGGCAATATAATAACTTTTTCCTTGGATGTACCAACTATAAAAAAGATGGGACAGGATGCGATGCGACCATTGCAAAGAAAGCTTTTTATGAGCAGCAGGGGTATGCGTACAGACCGGATGAAAGTACAAAAGCAGAGGAGCCGAAAGTACAGGATCCAAAAGTACAGGAGAAGGTTTTTGTAAAAGAGCAGATTTCAGAAAAGAAAGATGTGAAAAGCCAGAAAGCAGCAGTAAAATCCCAGAAGAGTAATGAGACAAAAATCCGGAAAGCGGAACTGAAAACGGTTCCATATAAAGATGCAGATTTAAACGAAATTGTGTTTATTACATTGAATGCTCTGCAGAATGTCAGCAGGATCCGTTACTATGGGATAACGATGCTGATTGATATTCTTTGCGGTATGGATACCGAACGGATTCGAAAGTACAGACTGTTTTCCGTGCCGGAATATGGAGCACTGAAGAACTGGAAGAGAGAAGAGGTTCAGACGCTTGTAGAATGGCTGTTATCGGAACATTTTATATTAAAGACGAAAGAGCGGTATTCGGTGTTACATCCGACCTATGAAGGAATGCATTATGCAGAGACGATCAGTGAGTATAAACTGAAAAAGCTGGCTGGGCGTCTTAGTGCTGCCTGTAAATGAAAATTTGTCGATGGTTTCCTGCCTGATCGGTGCATCTATGATCTGCCTTTCGCTGACAACTCACTGCTGCTGTTTTTCGCTATCCAGCATAGAAAAATATTCTTCGGCTTTTCCATTCCTATACACTGCAGAAGGAAACAGCTTTCTGTCCCGTCGGCGCCGAAGGTGTCCGGACCGAACAGAAAACGCAGCAGGTCAGGAGATTGTTTTGCAGTGGACGGCGTCCTGTTTCCGTATATCAATTTTTCGACAACTTATCTTTAACTGCAAATGAATGGCAGAATATTACCGTTACGTATAAAGATGGTGGATATTTTACATTCTATCGAACAGGTTTATACATCTGGAAAGCTTGATTATGCTGTGACAAGTGTCAGCAAAAAGACAGTCAGGGTGTCTGCTTTGAAAGATAAAAAAGCAAAAGCATTTTCCGGATGCAGTAAACTGAAACGTGTTACGATCAAAAGTAAAGTGTTGAAAATAGTTGGAAAAAATGCATTCCAGAAGATCCAGAAAAAAGCGGTGATCAAAGTTCCAAAAGGAAAAGCAGCAAAATACCGTAAAGCAATGAAAAAAGCAGGACTTGCTAAGACAGTCAAACTGAAATAAGAAATGATAGTATAATGAAACACCTCATATAGAATCTGAAAAATGGATTCCATATGAGGTGTTTTTATAGTTATTATTTTTGGGAAAAATATTCTTTTGTCAGGGCGATGGCAGTTCCAGAAAGAAGGAAGATACCGATCAGGTTCGGGATTGCCATAAGTCCGTTGAAGGTTTCCGCAATGCTCCAGAGCAGTCCGAGATCGACCGTTGCTCCGATGATGGCTACCAGTGAGTAGGCGATCATGAATGGTTTTACTACTTTTTCGGAAAACAGGAACTCGATGCAGCGTGCTCCGTAAAGTCCCCAGCCGATGATCGTGGAGAAAGCGAAGCAGCACATGGCAACTGCGGTGAAAACAGATACCCAGTTTCCGTATGTAGCGGTAAATCCGGAGATTGTCAGCTCGGCACCGGCAGCAGCTCCGTAGTTGACCGGAACACCGCTCACCAGGATGACAAGAGCAGTCAGAGTACAGATAACGATCGTGTCGGCAAATACCTCGAAAATACCGAACATACCCTGTTTTACCGGTTTGCTGGTGTCTGCACAGGCGTGGGCGATGGAACCGGTACCAAGTCCGGCTTCATTGGAAAAGATACCGCGTGAGACGCCTTTTTTCAGGCTCAGGAAGAAACTTCCGATCACACCGCCGGTGACAGCAGCCGGATTGAAGGCTCCGTAAACGATAGAATGGAATACAGCAGGAATTCTCTCAAAATTCAGAACAACCACACCGATCGCCAGAATAACGTAGAGCAGTGCCATAAACGGAACCAGCTTTTCAGAAACACTTCCGATTCGTTTGATGCCGCCAAGCAGAACCATGCCGACAAGAAGCATGATCACAATACCAAGAACCAGATTCAGCGTTTTGGATGCAGATTCCGGGATGATATGGAAATTGATCAGTGCTGTATCAATCGCAGTGGTGATCGTATTTACCTGTGTGGCATTTCCGGTACCGAAAACGGTCAGCACACCGAAAGCAGAATAAAGAATTGCAAGAATCTGCCATTTTTTACCAAGTCCGTTTTTAATGTAGTACATCGGGCCGCCGACGTAGTCCCCGTTTTTGTTTCGTTCGCGGAAATGAACGGCAAGTATTACCTCGGTGAATTTCGTGCACATTCCAAGAACTGCGGAGATCCACATCCAGAACACAGCACCGGGACCGCCGATCGCGATCGCACCGGCAACACCGGCGATATTTCCGGTACCGACCGTTCCGGCGAGGGCGGTACAGACAGCCTGGAAAGGAGTCATGGAGCCATCGGAAGCTTCTTTCTTTTTGAAAATTCTTCCGAGCGTGGTTTTCAGTGCATAAGGGAATTTGCGAATCTGGATAAATCCGGTTCGCAGGCTTAGATAAAGCCCGACACCGATAATACAGATCATCGCCGGGACACCCCAGATGAAATTATTAACGGCACTGTTGATGGATTCGATTGTCTGAAGCATGATAGTAACCCTTTCTTAAATGATGTATAAATATAAATTTAAGTTTAACACTTTTAACAATATATGTACAGAAAAAAATTCGTATA
>CAJMMS010000075.1 GCA_905214675.1 uncultured bacterium | reverse complement strand
TTCTCACAGCATTTTTTCTTAGGACTAAATCAGCGGAAACCCTTGAATTTATTGGTTCCTTACTAACTTGACACTATTATATCATCAGCCCCCACAATCTCATTCGGATATCCCACAAGTGCTGTTAATCTCTGTGCACCTCTTTGCAGATATGCCCGGATCTTCTCTCCATAAAGAAACGGATCATTTCCCTGTACGATGCCATACTGCATCATGATCGCCGCTGACCCTGTCACAAACGGCGTGGCAAAAGAGGTTCCGGTCACACCTGTGTAGGAACCTCCCACAGCGGTTGTCACGATATCTACGCCAGGTGCCACGATATCCGGCTTTACTTGTGTGTTTCCTCTTGTGTAACCACGGCCGGAAAACGGAGCATATGTCATAAGGCGTGCATTATAAGCTCCGACTGCAACCACATTTCTGGCCGTGGAAGGAATGGTCAGGGTTGTGTCAACCGTTGGCGAAAAGAAATGCGTCAATGGATTTAAAAGAGCGGCAGACGGCATCCACAGATGATAATCTCCTTCCACGATCTTACGTGGGATCAGACGGATCTTCCAGACGCCGTCATCGACATAAGAACCTTTTGGGATAAAATCAAAATAAATCTCCTGAGCGGCAGTGTAGGGCTTCGGTTCTCCGTAATACACCAGAATCTCTGTATTCCCGGCCAGGATTCTCTGTGCTCCAAGACGCTCCTGAAGCGGTCCGAAGCTTTCACCATCCGGATGAATCAATATAATCTGAAACTGATCCACGTACGACTTCCAGAGCTGAATATTCATCACCGGTTCCATCAGCGAAATTCCGAATTCTATGATTCTCTCTTCCTGCTGAACAAGCCTTCCTGAAATATGCCCGCCTGTGTTCCCTTCATTTCCGGTGCCCACACAGATCACATTCTTCCACATACCGGAAATCATGTCGATGTATGTTTCCAGAAGTGAAGTCCCGTCATGTGAGCCATATAGAGATAACTTTTATTGTTTTGCAGATTCGATCAAAGTAATATCTCCGTCCCTGCATATTACATTCAGCGTTGATGTGGCGCCATCGACATTGTTTTCGTAAAGAGAGCTGTCTTCTTTGCGTTCCGATTTGCCCTGCGGCAGATTGTCTGTGATCACATCTCCATCTGTGGTTTTCAGGTGAATATTCATCTTTGCTGCATTGCCATTTTCCATTTGTATGAAAACATCTCCGTCTGAATTGTTTATTTCCAGATTACCGCTGAAGCTGCTTTGATTTGTCTTCAGATCGCCATCGGCAAGTGTAATGACTCCATCTGCAAATTTTCCCTGATCCAGTATCATATCTCCATCCAAAAAGTTTGCTGTCATATTTTTGCATGAGAACTGTTCTGCAGTCAGATCTCCATCGGCAAGCTGAATCCTGGCTTCGGAAAACCGTGCATCCTGCGGTACATAGAGAATCACTGTATTGATTTCTTCCTGTTTCTGCGTCTCGGTATGATGCAGCAGATTTCCAAGATCATAACTTATATAATAACTTCCTTTTCCGCCGGAAGTTTCCTGAAGCGTAAGCTCACCATCTTTGTTTTCCCATGTCAGTGGATTTTCATTACCGCCTTTTTCCATTCGATATTCCATGTAATAACAGTCATCACCTGATTTTCTGATATCCAGGTCAAAATTTTGAAAATCTACATTCAGTTTTGTAAAAGCATTTATCTGCTGCTTTTCCATAACCTCAAGATTTTTCCTTGCAGAATCTGTTCCACCGGATACATATATATGTCCGGAACTATCGTTGAAATCCTTTCCACCTGCAAAATATCCTGCTGTTGAAAGAACCATTCCCACCACACAGAGCGTTAGAGCTGTTATCATTGCTGTTTTTGCAGTCTTATTCATTCTTATGCACCTTCTTTCTTACAAGTCTGTTGACCAGACGTCCGATCCCATTTGCACACCATTTGCAGATATATACAGTCAAAAGACCTGCGAGGATTCCAATTCCCGTCATCAGGAATCCACCTCCGACCATCATACAGGCTGCAGCAGCAGATTTCAGGATCAAAGAGAGCCCAACCCCGATGGTCACAATACCTCCGGCTATCGCCGCAATGCCGGTAATACCAATCGAAAAAATCACTGCCGCAACAGTGAGGATCACCGCACACAACACTGTAAAAACAAATGCCAAAAGTGCCAGGCTGACCGGTGATGCACATAGAACCAGGAATACAAGAAGAATGATCTTGCCCGGAGAACGTCTCTTTCCTTTTAAGACCGGTGCTTTCTCTTCCACAATATCCTGATCCTTTTCTACGCTCTCCTGCAAAAGATTGAGAAACAGTTCTCTTGCTGCCTCTTTTGGTTCACCAAGTTCTCTCATAACCTGCTGTTCCTTCTCAGGACCTGCCTCTTCAAAATATTCCGAAAAGTACTCTATGGCATTGTCAAAATCTTCTTGCGGAAGCCGCTTCAGATATTTCTTCAGCTCTTCCATATATTCTTGTCTCGTCATTTTTTCACTCTCCCTTCCACAATATCATCTACAGTATTGCGATATTCCCGCCATTCTTTCCTCAGATATGCCAGCTGCCTGCGTCCCTCTTCCGTGATGGAATAATACTTTCGTTTCCGCCCCTGGAATTCCTCGGAATAAGTAGTCAGATATCCGCCCGTCTCCAGCTTTCTCAAAATAGGATACAGCGTCGATTCCTTGATCGCCGCAACCAGCTTCACCGTCTGGCTGATCTCATAACCGTAGGAATCCTGCTGTTCCACGACCGAAAGGATCAGACATTCCGTCAGAACAGCTGACACCGGATAATAGTACATACACTCACCCCTTTGTATATATAAAATTTTTATATATAATTATTTTATATATATGTTACCATACTTTTCCCATTTGTCAATAACTGTTTTCAGGAATTTCTGTTTTTAAATCTCTGCCGTTTTTCCTGTGCCATTGCAAATAATTCTTTTGAAATGATCGCCTCGTGCATTCCTTCCACCACATAACGTTCTTCCATCGGAATGTTTCTGTATTTTTCGATTTTATAGGATATTTTCTCTGTCTTGTGCTGAACCATCGCCCCTGTATATACCTGATTTTTCAAAATGTTATAAATCGTTGGTGCATTCCATTTCTGCACCTGATTTTTTCCCTGACGGTTTACATAACTTAGTTTCTGGATTTTTCTTTTATATTCGGTCGGCGGCAAAATCTGCTGTCCATTCAACCGTTCTGCTATCTTTTGTACGGAAACGCCTTCCAGATAAAGAGTATAGATGCTACGCACTGTTTCCGCTGCTGCTTCATCTACCAGAAAACGATGACGGTCAGCCGGGTCTTTTCGATAGCCATAAGGTGCAAAACCAGACATATATTTCCCCTGCTTTTTCTGCACCAGAAAACTTCCCCGTATCTTCTTTGAAATATCTCTGCTGTACATATCATTGAGCAGTGCCTTGAACTGAGCCAGTTCTTCATTGCTGTGACAGAGCGAATCCACACCATCTAAAATCGCAACATAACGGATGCCAAGTGACGGAAACACACGCTCAATATAATTCCCTGTCTCAATATGCTCACGCCCAAGCCTTGAAATATCTTTTGTGATCACTCCCTGAATCTCTCCTTTGTAAATATCCGCCATCATCTGCTGAAACTGTGGGCGGTTCGAAAAATAAAGCCCGGAATATCCGTCGTCAATATACATCCTGACGAGCTTCATATCCCCGGCTTTATCCACATATTCTGAAATCAGACGTATCTGATTTTCAATACTTTCACTTATTCTGTTTTCTCCGTCTTCTTTGGACAGACGACAATATCCTGCCATGCGGTACATATCCTTCGACCTCCGAAAAACGCTGTCTCTGCTATAAATATGCGATACCGCACTGAAAAGATGCCATACATTTGTATCGGAACTCTTTATTATTACAGTAAACGATAAAGTATCTGTGCTGCTTTTTCGATATTGGCCAAATCGACCGAAGAATAATTGATCACGTACGTATTTTCGAAATTTCCTTCTTCTTTTCCGTCAAAATAATGGGACAGCGGTGCCAGTTTGATGCCTTTTCCTTTGGCTTCCGTTACGATTTCTCCCTCGCTTTTTTCTGTATGGATCTGCATCAGAAAATGCACACCCGCCCCTTCTTCCCGGATGGTAACATATTTTCCAAGCGGTTCTTTCTGAAATACTTGCAGAATCGCATCTCTCTTTATCTGATAATAGTTCCTGAGCCGGTTGATGTGCTTTTCAAAACTTCCGTTTTCCATAAATTTTGCCAGGGTATACTGCTCAAAGTTGGAAACCGTACAGGAATAAAAAGAAAGCTTCTGATAGAATATTTCCGTCAGTGTTGGCGGCAGAACCATATAGCTGATTCGTACAGTCGAAGCCAGTGTTTTCGTAAACGTATTCATATAGATAACACGATCTGACACATCGATGCTCTGCAGCGTCGGAAATGGTTTCCCGGTCAGCCGCAGTTCGCTGTCATAATCATCTTCAATGATATAATGATCCGACGATCTGGCCGCCCAGCCAAGCAGCTCGTAACGCCTGCTGACCGGCATCACGATCCCGGTCGGAAAATGATGGGAGGGCGAGGTATGAATGACATCCACGTTTTTTTCTTCCAGTTCCCGAATAGAAATACCATCTTTATCCAGCGAGATTTTTGCATACTCTACCTTCATATTCTCATAAATTCTGGCAATCTTATGATATCCCGGATTCTCCACTCCATAGATCCTGTAATTTCCAAGAAGCTGGATCAACAGTCCGTGCAGATATTCTGTCCCGGCTCCGATGATGATCTGTTCCGGCTCGACCTGCATGGCACGGAACTCCTTTAAATACCGGGCAATCGCCTGTCGCAGCTCCAGGATCCCACCGCAGGGCGGATTGATCATCAGCTGCTTCTGATTGTCATTTAAAACTTCCCGCACCGTCTTTGACCAGATGGTAAACGGAAAGATCTCGCTGTCTGTCTGATTGCTGGAAAAATCTACAAAATAAGACGTCGCTCCCCCTGTCAGCGTCAGCTGTTCCTTTCTGACCTTCTTCTTTTCCATAGTCGCACTGCTCAGATCCGAAACATAAAAGCCTCGTTTTGGCATGGAATAAATATAACCTTCTGCTAATAATTGCCCATAGGCATTTTCCACTGTGATCACGCTTATGCCCAGATTTTTTGCAAAAGTACGCTTGGAAGGCAGTTTCTCCCCTGCCTTGATCTTCCCCTGTGTTATGTCGTTTCGAATGCATTTATATAAATATTCATACATCGAATCTGACCCTATATTTGTAAAACTGTACGTCAGCATACGCTCTTTTTCTCCAATCTGACCTTACTGAATATATTTATTTTGGTAATTTTCGAATAGTCACTTTTCCAGTATAATTCGAAACCAGTAAAAAGTAAAGATTGCAAAAAGCAAAGCAGGAGGTTTGAAGATGAATACAACAAACGAAAGATATAAATTGAACAAAGAACTGGCACAGATGTTAAAAGGCGGCGTTATCATGGATGTTACCACACCGGAACAGGCAAAGATCGCTGAAGCTGCAGGTGCATGTGCTGTCATGGCCCTCGAACGTATCCCGGCTGATATCCGTGCAGCGGGCGGTGTTTCCCGTATGAGCGACCCGAAAATGATCCAAGGCATCCAGAATGCTGTTTCGATCCCGGTCATGGCAAAATGCCGTATCGGACATTTCGTAGAGGCTCAGGTTCTTGAAGCGATCGAAATCGACTATATCGATGAAAGTGAAGTACTTTCCCCTGCTGATGATGTTTATCATATCAACAAACGCAGCTTCCGTGTTCCGTTTGTCTGTGGTGCAAAGGACCTCGGAGAAGCTTTAAGACGTATCAACGAAGGTGCTTCCATGATCCGCACAAAGGGCGAACCTGGAACCGGTGATATCGTGCAGGCCGTACGCCACATGCGGAAAATGAACAGTGAAATCGCAAAGCTGACCAGCATGCGTGAAGATGAACTGTTTGAAGCTGCAAAAATACTGCAGGTTCCTTATGAACTTGTTGCCTATGTCCATGACAACGGCAGACTCCCTGTTGTAAACTTCGCAGCCGGCGGTGTCGCTACTCCTGCTGATGCTGCCCTGATGATGCAGCTCGGTGCAGAAGGTGTCTTTGTAGGTTCCGGTATCTTCAAATCCGGAAATCCCAAAAAAAGAGCTGCCGCAATCGTAAAAGCAGTCACTAATTATGCTGATGCAAAACTGATCGCCAAACTTTCCGAAGACCTCGGGGAAGCTATGGTCGGCATCAATGAACAGGAAATCGCCTTACTGATGGCAGAAAGAGGAAAATAATGACCGTTGCAGTCTTAGCACTACAGGGTGCTTTCGCAGAACATGAAAAAGTATTAAAGCGTCTCGGTGTCAACTGTATCGAACTGCGTCAGGCAAAAGACCTTCAGACACCTTATGACGGCATCATTCTTCCGGGCGGTGAGAGCACCGTCCAGGGAAAGCTTTTAAAAGAGCTGGGCATGTTTGATACGATAAAAGAACAGATAGAAAACGGCATGCCGGTTCTGGCAACCTGTGCCGGACTGATTCTGCTTGCCTCAGAAGTGGAAGACCAGGAAGGATGTCACTTTGGTACGATCCCGATGTGTGTCCACCGCAATGCCTACGGCAGACAACTTGGAAGCTTCCATACGACAGCGGAAGTAAAAGGCGTTGGAGAGGTTCCGATGACCTTCATCCGTGCACCTTATGTCGCAGAGACAGGGGATGGCGTGGAAGTCCTTGCCACAGTCGATGGAAAAATTGTCGGCGTGCAGTATAAAAATCAGATGGCATTCGCATTTCATCCGGAGCTGGATGACGATACCAGGATTCATGAGAAGTTTGCAGAGATGATTCGCGACAAATAAGAATTTGTCGGTGGTTTCCTGGCGCATGTACGAAAAGGAAATCACCG
>CAJMMS010000074.1 GCA_905214675.1 uncultured bacterium | reverse complement strand
GGATCAGTTTGTCAATGAACTTCAGAAAAAAATGCAGGAGCTGAAAATCGGGGTTCTCCGTATTGAGGATGTAAATGAAGAAACCGGAAAAATTATCCTGACCGTTGCGGAAGATGCAGACTGTTCAGGGCTTCCTGTTCTCGGGGAAACCGTATGTAATTATGATGAAGGTTTTATAGCAGGAATCCTTTCTCTGTACTCCGGAAAGCCGTACACGGCGGTAGAAGTTGACTGCTGGGCAACGGGAGACAGAGTTTGCCGTTTTCATGCAGATGTACAGGAATGATCGGAATAGAGGTTTGATAAATGGAAGACAGAAACTGCGAACTGTTATTTGAATATCTGAGATCAATTTTATACGATTCTGAAGTGAAAACTCTGGAGATAGACAGCCTGGATGAGCCTTTTCGAAAACTTGGAATGGGTTTGCAGTATCTGGAAACGGCAGTAAAGGAAATGAAACAATGTTCTGCCGCATTATCCAAAGGAGACCTTTCCAGCTTTAAGCCCGCCAGAGAGAATTTTCTGTGTGAAAATCTCAAAAATATCCATGCGAACCTGAATCATCTGACCTGGCAGGCCAAGCAGGTAGCCAAGGGGGATTATTCCCAGACAGTTTCTTATCTGGGGGAATTCTCGGAGGCTTTTAATACCATGACGGAGCAGCTTCGGGAGAGGGAAAGATCTCTGAAACTTATCGTCGAGCAGGAAAAGAAACATGCGGAGATGGCAGAGAGTTACAGTCAGCTTCTGATGGAACTGATCGCAAGAAGCGAAGAAGAAATCCTGGTGATCAGTCTGGACGGACAGAGCCTTCTGTACAGTAACCGGAGAACGGAAGATGAAGTACGGAACTGGGATGTTTATAAGCAGTGGATCAGTCAGATTGAACAGAAAACGCAGAAGAATAACAGACGAAAAGAACTGTATGAGTGGAAATGGGAAGCCGAAGATTCCGATCATCGATTTTATGCGATTACTACCGGTAAGATGAAATGGCAGGGAGAATGGGCGTATGTGAATATTGTTCAGGAAGTTACGGAAACGAGAGTCAAGGAAGAACAGCTGAAAGCGGAAGCATATCAGGACATGCTCACCAGAATTGGCAACCGTTTTTATCTGAAAGAAAAAGCAGAAGAGATTTTGAAGACAGGGGAGCCGGTTTCGGTCTGCTACTGTGACCTGGATCACCTGAAATATATCAATGATACGTTTGGACATCAGGAGGGTGATGCATATATCCGCTTTTTTGTCAGGATCGTAAATGAAAATATCCGTGAAGAAGATATTTTTGCCCGGATTGGTGGAGATGAATTTTGCATTCTGATGCGGGATTGTGCAGGCGATGATGCAAGGAAGCGCCTGTCAGATATTCAGAAACAGTTTGTCCTGAGAGAAAAAACCAATTATGCCCGCAACTTCAGCTGTGGAATTGTAGGAGTTCCCCGGAATCATGATAAGGTAGATCTGGATACATTGCTTCATGAGGCTGACGAAGTGATGTATAATCAGAAGAGGGAACATAAAAAAGAATATCAGAGTGAACTTGGAATATAAATATTTGTTTTACTGTATAACTGAAAAATGCCGGGAAGCCGCATAAAATAAGGCTTCCCGGCACTTTGAAAAAGTTTTTTAGAAAAAAATAAAAAAATTTGAAAAAAGGGGTTGCAATTTTAAAAAAGCTGTTATATAATATCATTCGTCGCAAGCGATAAGGCAAGCGAAACAAAAACACATAGGGCTATCGCCAAACGGTAAGGCAACGGACTCTGACTCCGTCAGTTCAAGGTTCGAATCCTTGTAGCCCTGCTTCTTGAGCACCTCGATGAGAGGTGCTTTTTTGTTCTATGAAATAAGAGAAAAAACAAGTGTGTTTCTTTAGAACAAGTGATACAATAAATTTGCAGACAGTATAACAGGAGGCACATTATGAGCTACAGTTTTGAAAGTCGCGTAAGATTCAGCGAGATCGGAGAGAAGGGCTGCCTGACGCTGCCGGGAGTTCTGGATTATTTTCAGGACTGCTGTACCTTTGAATCTGAACAGACAGGTCTCGGAATGGAAGTATTAAAGGCACAGAAAAGAGCCTGGGTACTTTCCGCATGGCAGGTAATTGTGAAGAGATATCCAAAGCTTGGTGAAAATATAAAAGTAACAACAATTCCTTATGGATTCCGGGGCTTTATCGGAATGCGTAATTTTATTCTTGAGACAGCGGATGGCGAGAGACTGGCCTGGGCGAATTCTTACTGGTCCTTTATCAACACAGAGACAGGACTTCCGGAAAAGCTGACACCGGCGGACACCGATCCTTATGATCTGGGAGAGAAGATGGAAATGGATTATGCACCGAGAAAGATCGCGCTTCCGAAAGAGCGGAAACCGAAGGAATCTTTTGCCGTACAGAAACATCATCTGGATACGAACCACCACGTAAACAACTGCCAGTATATCCGAATGGCAGCTGATTTTCTGCCGGAGGATTTTGCGGTCCATCAGCTTCGTGTGGAGTACAAGAGACAGGCTGTCCTTGGAAATGTAATGATTCCGGAAGTATATATGGAAGCAAATAAGGCAACGGTAGTTCTCAATGCGGAAGATCAGGAACCCTACGCTGTGGTGGAATTTACAAAGTAATCAGAGCTGTTTTAAACAGCATGGATATATTACGAAGTGGATTGTAAAGACACTTTATAAAAGGGAGGAAACGCAATGCTGGAAAAATTAAAAGAAGAAGTTTACAGAGCAAACATGGATCTGCCGAAATATGGCCTGGTTACGTTTACCTGGGGAAACGTCAGCGGTATCGACAGAGAGAAGGGACTTTTTGTCATCAAACCAAGTGGTGTGGATTATGATAAACTGACGCCGGAAGATATGGTTGTAGTCGATCTTGAAGGAAATAAAGTCGAGGGCAAATACAATCCGTCTTCTGATACTGCCACACATGTGGTGCTTTACAATGCGTTTCCGAAGATTGGAGGTATTGTGCATACCCATTCATCCTGGGCTACAAGCTGGGCACAGGCAGGAAGATCCATTCCATGTTATGGAACAACACATGCGGATTATATTTACGGAGAGGTTCCATGCGTGCGTAACCTGACAAAAGATGAGATTGAGGAAGCCTATGAGAAAAATACCGGTATTCTCATTGCCGACTATTTCAAAGATAAAGATTACGAAGCAGTTCCGGCAGTCCTCTGCAAAAACCACGGACCGTTTACCTGGGGAAAAGATGCACATGAGGCTGTTCACAACGCAGTTGTCCTGGAAGAAGTTGCCAAGATGGCTTCCCGCTGCGAGCTGATCAATCCGGATGTAAAACCGGCGCCGCAGGAGCTTCAGGATAAACATTACTACAGAAAACATGGCGCAAATGCCTACTATGGACAGGGAAATAAATAAGAAAAAAAAGAAGCAGAAGAATGTCACATGGAAAAGTGTGGCATTCTTTTTTTGTGGAATATAAATTGTGGAGAGGTGCCGTTTACGGGCGGGCAGTAATTCAGAATGGAATAACTGTTTTACTGATACAATAGTGTCCTGTAAAAGATACTATCCAGGGTAAAACAATGAAGAAATGTTCATTTTTTGTCGAAAAAAACCAGATTTGCTGACCTTTAACACAGGTGCCACCAAAATATGTGCTAATGTCAAGAAAAATGCAGAACATTAACACATTTTGGAAAACAGGTGGCAGGATGAAAATTTACACTTATCAGGGAAGAAAGAACGTTTCCGGAGAAAAAATACGTCAGATGAGAAATATAAAACGGATGTCACAGTCAGATCTGGCGGCAAAAATGCAGGTGGAAGGTGTGATGCTGGAACGTGACAGTATCAGCAGGATCGAAGGCGGAGAACGTTTTGTGGCAGATTATGAACTGAGAGTGTTTGCAAAAGTGCTGGGTGTGGATGTGAAGTGGCTACTGAACGAAGAGTGCTCCTGAGATCAGCAGTATGATAATTGGTATGACTGATATTTATACAGCAAACTACTTGATATTTATGTCGGAAACTGCTACAGTATAAAGAAAAAAGGCGACCGGGAAACCTTGCGGGGGTAAACGGTCACGGATAAAGAGATAGAGGCGCGGATTTTATCAGTATTTATGGACGAGAGGCCCTGGCAGGCTGTCCATAAAGAAAGGAAAATCTGCCGAAGTGCTCTGAAAGGCCAGATGACAGGGTACTGGGATAACGCAGAATATGCGTTGTACTGTCACGGATGTGGAGCGCTATCGTAAGTTGAATAAAGAAGATTATTTAACCGGAGGTGTTCTTAAGAAGGGACAGCCTCCGTTTTTTTGTCCCCGAAAAGGGAGGAGAAAAATGAGTAAAAAAGCAGGAACAGCATTGTCTGTTATGGCAATGGTATTCATGGGCGCACTGGCAAGTCCCCTGACTGTGCTGGCTGCGGATGCGGAGGAGACTTATCAGCCTGCTCTGTATGCAACAATCTGGGCACTGCTTCCACCTCTTGTAGCGATCATCCTTGCGCTGATCACAAAAGAAGTATACAGTTCTCTGTTTGTGGGAATTGTAGTAGGAGCACTGCTTTATTCCGGTTTTAAATTCGAGGGAACCGTAACACAGATTTTTGAGGGAGGAATCATCAAGGTTCTTTCTGACAGCTATAACGTAGGAATCCTGATCTTCCTTGTTATCCTGGGATCTGTGGTATGTATGATGAACAAGGCCGGCGGCTCCGCCGCATTCGGACGATGGGCCAGCAAAAAGATCCACACACGTGTGGGTGCAGAGCTTGCGGCGATCATCCTTGGAGTCCTGATCTTCATTGACGATTATTTTAACTGTCTGACAGTAGGAAGCGTTATGCGTCCGGTAACAGACAGACATCATGTATCCAGAGCAAAATTTGCATACCTGATCGATGCGACAGCTGCTCCGGTATGTATCATCGCACCGATCTCATCCTGGGCTGCAGCAGTCAGCGGATTCGTAGAAGGACAGGATGGACTTGCGATTTTTGTAAGAACCATCCCGTATAACTTTTACGCGATCCTTACTATTGTAATGATGGTTGGCATGGTACTGATGAAAACCGAGTTTGGTGCCATGAGAACACATGAGATCAATGCTCTGAACGGAGATCTTTATACAACATCTGCAAGACCGTATGAGAATGCAACGGATGATGAGACACCGAATCCGAGAGGAAGGGTGATCGATCTTGTGATCCCCATCGTTGTGCTTGTTATCTGCTGTGTCATCAGTATGATCTATACAGGCGGATTTTTCAGCGGAACAGATTTTGTTACTGCATTTTCACAGAGTGATGCTTCTGTAGGCCTTGCAATGGGAAGTGCCTTTGGTCTGGTATTTGCCATTATCTTCTATATGATCCGACGTGTGATCAATTTCAGAGATTGTATGGGATGCATCCCGGAAGGCTTCAAGGCCATGGTACCGGCGATCATGATCCTGACCTTTGCATGGACACTGAAGGCTATGACAGACTCACTTGGTGCTGCGGTATTCGTAGAAGAAGCAATGCGCTCTGTTGCCGGTGGTATTGAAGTTATCCTTCCGGCCATTATTTTCCTGGTTGGATGTGGACTTGCATTTGCTACCGGTACATCCTGGGGAACTTTTGGTATCCTGATCCCGATCGTTGTTGCGGTATTTGAGAAATCCAGTCCTGAGATGATGATCATTTCCATGTCTGCCTGCATGGCAGGTGCGGTTTGCGGAGATCACTGTTCACCGATCTCTGATACAACGATCATGGCTTCCGCAGGAGCACAGTGTGATCATGTGACTCACGTTTCCACACAGCTTCCGTATGCGCTCCTGGCTGCGGCAGTATCCTTTGTAACTTATATTGTTGCAGGCTTTGTAAAAACAGCATGGATCGCTCTTCCGGTGGGAATCGTGCTGATGCTGATTGTACTTTTTGTCATCAAGATGAAAAACCCGATGCCGATTGAGAAACCGACAGAATAAATTAATAAAAAAACAGATGGACCGGATGCGGATCACAGATATCCGCATAACCGACCGATAAAAGGCAGTGACGGAAAGAAATTTCCAAAGCTGCCTTTTTTGTGCTTTCTATAATAATTCTCTTATGTTATAATGCAGGACAGACAGCAAACAGTAAATGAACATATATATTTTTTAGGAACAGGAGTAAGAATGATAGAATTAGGTAAAAAACAGAAATTACTGGTTGTAAAAACCGTAGATTTCGGAATATATCTTGGAGAGGACCGAAATGCACCGCAGAACGAGCGTGTGCTTCTTCCATCCAAACAGGTACCGGAAGGAACCAAAGTAGGTGATGAGATCGAGGTATTCATCTACAAAGATTCTCAGGACAGACTGATCGCGACTACCCGTGAGCCGATGCTTCAGGTGGGACAGACAGCAGTCCTTAAGGTTAAACAGGTCACCAGGATCGGTGCTTTTCTTGACTGGGGACTGGAGAAAGATCTTCTTCTTCCGTATCATGAGCAGACCAACAGAGTCCGTGAGGGGGAAGAATGTCTGGTAGCTCTTTATGTAGATAAGAGCAGCAGACTCTGTGCAACCATGAAAGTATATCATTATCTTTCAACCAGAACTCCTTATGTACCGGGAGATATGGTGAAGGGCCGTGTCTATGAGATCAGCGGAAACTTCGGTGTATTTGTTGCAGTAGATGATAAATATTCCGCACTGATCCCTGCAAGAGAGGCAACCGGCAAATACAGACCGGGAGCTATTCTTGATCTTCGTGTCACTGAGGTAAAAGAGGATGGAAAGATGAATGTCAGCGACCGTCAGAAAGCTTACATCCAGATCAATGAAGATGCAGAGAGCGTACTCAGCGTGATCGAGGAATTTGCAGGCGTGCTGCCATTTGATGATCATGCTTCACCGGAAGTCATCAAGAGAGAGTTTGGTCTCAGCAAGAACGCATTCAAGCGTGCGGTCGGCCATCTGATGAAAGAAGGAAAAGTAGAGATCCGTGACAGAAGGATCTACATTAAAAAATAACAAGGTGTTGACCGGCTCCGGATCAGACACGCTCCGGCACGTTCCGAGAAAAGTGCAGAGCGGGGAGGATCCGGAGCCCTGTTTTTACAGTAAGGAGAGAAGGATTTGGAGTTTACACATTTACATGTCCATACAGAATACAGTCTTCTGGATGGCTC
>CAJMMS010000073.1 GCA_905214675.1 uncultured bacterium | reverse complement strand
TTGAATTCAAACTTTCAGAAAATCTTGAAACGCATATTTTTGAAAATGCAGATGTGGACTGGTTACATTGTATCGCCGCTCACCGAAAGAAAAAAATGTTTATTGAGGTTGAACGTGAAATGGCAAAATATGATATCATTGCAGGAAAGATTGCGGATGATGCAACAAACGCTACTCTTACCGCTTATCTTGCGGGTGCTTTTGGGACTGCAGGTGATAAAGTAGCAGACGATTTCTGTATCAGACAGTTGCTGCCGAATAAATTGAAAGATCAATACTGCTTTAAAACTGAGGCAGCTATTGAGTGTCTGAAATTTGTGAAAGGTGAGAAGATATGGCTGAAGTAACAATTCCAAAGGAAAAAATGAATTATACAATCGACCTTCTGATCACTATGGTGACAGATGAAATCGCAGAAGAGACAGGCAAGGACAGAAACGAGGTATTGACAGATTTTTTGTGTTCAAAGACAGGAAAAGCACTGTATGATGAGAAGACAAAGCTGTGGTGCACTGGTCCGGCATATATAGCTGAACTGTATATGGAAGAATTAAAGAAATCCTGATATGGGATGTGAGTTTAAATTTATACGACAATGGTGACAAAGACTTTCATTCCAAGGAGCAACAATTAAATATTTCAAAAACGCTGAGGTCAGCATTTCCTAATCACAGGACAACGACCTCAGTTTTTTATACCCAGGAATCGGCATTCATGAATAAGCCGGTTCTTTTTGTTTACAGAAAAAAGAAGGAGTACAAGAAAATGAGCAGAGCAAAAAATCCAAAGTATGAATCCATGTCATTGGAGGAACTGAAGGCCAACATGGAAAAGAGCAGACAGGAACTGGAGGCAGCAATTCACCACAAAAACATTCTGGAGCAGCGGAAGAAGCTGGTAGAACGCAGGGAACGTTCCCACCGGCTGATTGTCAAAGGGGCAGAGTTTGAGAAAGTATTTCCGCTGTCCAGAGATCTGGAACAGGAAGACGTCCAGGACATGATGAATCAACTGCAGAACAGCAGTTACAACAAGAGTATTGTGCGGCAGGCTCATATAGCCGCCTTACACAAAGATCAACAGCAGATTGCAGAAGCAGTAAAAAAGACAGAGAAGGGAGATGACAGTTAATGGCACTGTATCATTTTTCAGTAAGGAATGTATCCAGAGGGAAAGGGCAGATGGTGGTCGCTTCCGCAGCCTATATTTCCGGGCAGAGGATTTTTGACAGTTATTACAACAAGATACACGATTATACGAGCAAGTCAGGTGTGATATTTACAGAAATCCTGACACCGGAGTATGTGCCAGAGCGTCTGACTGACAGGGAAACACTCTGGAACGAGGTGGAGCATGTGGAACGGAACAACAAGGCACAGCTTGCCTATTCGTTTGACATTGCACTGCAGAATGAATTGACACTTGAGGAAAATATCAGACTGGCAAAAGAGTTCTGCCAGGAGCAGTTTGTGGCACGTGGCATGATCGTGGATCTGGCAGTCCATGAGGGAAAAGCGGAAAATGAAGAAGAACCGGATAATCCCCATTTCCATGTGCTTGTCCCAATCCGTCCTTTTACAGAGGAAGGAATCTGGGGCAATAAGCAGAGAAGGGAATATATTCTTGATGAGGATGGAAACCGGGTGAAGGATGCCAAAGGAAAAGATATGTTCAATGCTGTTTCTACTACCGGATGGAATGATCCGGAGCTTTTAAAAGAATGGCGGCGGGCATGGACAGAGAAAGTAAATGGGAAATTCAGGGAGTGCCACATGGCATCCAGAATCGACCACCGTTCCTACAAAGAACAGGGGATTGACCTGATCCCGACCATCCATGAGGGATATGAAGTCCGGGCAATGGAGAAAAAGGGAATCAAAACGGTGATCGGAGAATTGAACCGGGCAATCCGGCAGTTTAACCAGATGTTTATTTCTCTGAAAGAATCCATTCAGTGGATGAAGACAGCTTATGAGGAAATGAAAGCAGAGCTGGATCGCAGGCAGAACCCGACACTGCTGGAAAGCCTGCAGGATTATTATGATAAAAAGACACAGGGCAGACCACCACTTCCCAATTTTTATGCGGAGATGAAACAGAGAGGTAAGAATCTCTCCAATTTACAGGAGTTTGCAAAATCCATCAGTTATCTTCAGACACATCAGATAGAAACGATGGATGACTTGCAGGAACGGATTGAGGAACTGAACGGTGTTGTTTCTGTCAGTAAAAAAGAAATTTCTGAAAAGCGGAAACAGTTAAAGGAACTTGAGAATCTGGAAAAGATGGCAGAGGTAATAAAAACAAATCAGCCATTGATTGATGAGTATAACCATTTCTATTTTCAGAAAAGACGGGAGAGATATTATCAGCAGCATAAAAAAGAAATCAATTATTACCGCAAATGTGAACGGGAACTGAAACAACATCTGGATAAAAATGGAAAAGTGCCAACTGCCAGATGGAAACGGGAGAAAGAAGAACTTCAGGCGGGGATCGAAGAGCTGAAAGCAGATAATCAGCCGTACCAGGAGGAACTAACTTTTGTGAAAAAGGTACAGAGCTGTGCGGATATTGCCAGACGTGACCGGGAAATGGCAGAAGCAGATACTTCCGGGCGTTCAGAAGAAAAAAGGGAGAAGCAGGTGAAGTTCCCGACATTTTACACAGTTCAGGCGAAAGAGATTCTTGAAGAAAACGGGAAAGCAGAGCAACAGCCGTTGAACCAGTCGGAGCAGAATCCAGAAAAGAAGACCTCTCTTCTGAGAAAACTGGATGAAAAAAAGAAAGAGTGTGCAGAGCGTGATGCAAAACAACAGGCAGTGAAGAAAAAGCGAAACTATGACATGAGTTTATAACAGTCTGTCAGCAGGACAGACGGGAAAGGATGAGCAAAATGCAGTATACAGAAGAACAAATTATAAGAGCAAATCAGACAGATCTTGTTTCTTTTCTGAGCGCACAGGGAGAACAACTAGGGAAAAGCGGAAAGGAATACCGTTGGAAAAAGCATGACAGTGTAACGGTATCCGGAAACCGGTGGTACAGGCACAGTCAGGGGAGGGGTGGCTATCCGGTGGATTTTGTGATGGAATTTTACAATGCCACATTTCCGGAAGCTGTCAAGATGCTAACCGGGGAGGAAGGCGAAGGCAGGAACAGTACCTGCCCCGCCCCGTCCCCTGACTTCCGATTACCAGAGAAAGAGGAAAATAATGATAGAATCATCAGATATCTGACAGAAAACAGAGGGATTGAAAAGAATATGGTGGAGGAATGGATCGGCAGTGGGGATATTTATGAAGAAAAGAAGCACCATAATGTGGTGTTTGTTGGCAGAGATGCAGACGGTATTCCAAGATATGCCCATTGCAGGGGAACTGGTGAAACAAAATACCGGGGAGATGTGGCTGAATCTGATAAATCTTACGGATTCTGTCACAGAGGGACGGATAATCAGTTGTTTGTGTTTGAAGCAGCCATTGATCTGCTTTCTTTTATCCAATTATTTCCCAAAGACTGGAAAAAGCGGAGCTACCTGAGTCTGGGTGGCATTTCCAGTGCGGCACTGATGGCTTTTCTTTCTGAACGCCCTCAGATTACTTCGGTTTTCCTGTGCCTGGATAATGACCATGCAGGGAATGAAGCCAGTGAGAAATTGGCAATAGAAATCCCGGACGGATACAGTGTCATCCGTCTGAAACCGTCCCGAAAGGACTGGAATGAAATCCTCTGTGATAAAAATGCAGACAGGAAGAAATCAATCATTGAAACAGTTACAATGAAAGTACCGGAGAAGGAAGAACTGGTGCCGATGTTGTGTTATGAAGACATTGAACAGACCAGTGTAGAATGGCTGTGGTTTCCCTATCTGCCATTTGGAAAACTGACGATTATTCAGGGCAATCCAGGAGAGGGAAAAACTTATTTTGCCATGATGCTGACCGCAGCCTGCACGAACCGTAAGACTTTCCCGAACATGGAAGAGATTGAACCTTTTAATGTGATCTATCAGACTGCAGAAGACGGTATGGGAGATACGATTAAGCCGAGGCTGGTGGAAGCAGGAGCAGACCTGAGTCGGGTGATGGTCATTGATGATACAGAGGAAGCATTGACGTTATCCGATGACCGTATTGAAAAAGCAATCCGTCAGAATCAGGTCAGACTTTTAATCATTGATCCGGTACAGGCTTTTATCGGTGCCGATGTGGATATGAACCGGGCAAATGAAGTCCGTCCGGTATTCCGGAAACTGGGAATGATCGCTGAAAAGACCGGTTGTGCGATTGTGCTGATCGGACATCTGAATAAATCTTCAGGGACACAGAGTACTTACCGGGGACTTGGTTCTATTGATATCATGGCGGCGGTGAGAAGCCTGCTTTTTATCGGGAAAGTAAAGAAAGACCCGACAACAAGAGTACTGATCCATGAGAAAAGTTCTCTTGCACCTCCAGGTGAGACGATGGCATTTAAACTTGGAGATGAAGAAGGATTCCGCTGGGTGGGAGCTTATGAGATTTCCGCAGATGATCTTCTGGACGGAAAGGAAGGAAAGCCGACAGAAACAAAACTGCAACGGGGAACGAAACTGATCTATGAACTGCTTGCAGACGGAAATGCAGTCACAATCCGGGAACTGGATGAAAAGGCAAAAGCACAGGGAATCTCCCAGAGAACCATGCGAGAAGCCAGAAGCCGGATGAAAGAAGAACTGGATTATCGGATGAATGAAAAGCAGGAAAATACCATTCGATTAAAAAAACAAGGGAGAATGGGTGACGGCAGAATTTTGGAGTGAACGGCAGGCTTTATAGATACCCTATCTGCCGTCTGCCGTCTGCCGGTGCAAGGCAATCAAACGGAAATAGCAGGTATCCATACAGAATAAGGATTGCTGTGAATCTGGAACAAAAATGAATTGTAATATGGCGGATATAATGGTATGATTATCCGGTAACAGCAATGTTACGGGGAAGCACCTGTGACAGGGTGTGGCTGCCTCCTGATATTTACAGACCGGAGCCTTTCGGGGTTCTGAGATGAAAGAAAGGAGGTGCGTGATATGACAGCTTATGAGATTATCTCAATATTCTTAGGCGTACTCAGTTTACTGATCGCTTTTGGTAGCCTGTTAATTGCGATTATTGCCTTTCTTGATCGGAAGAACAAGAGGAAATAAAAATGCCTATCCTGTCTGCCAACAGGATAGGCGGTGGTCGTAAGACCATTTAGTCAACTCAGGCGGCATCCACTTTGGAGTGGGTGCTTTTCCTATAACAAATGTACCACACATTCCTCTTGTTTTCAATGGGAAAATTAAAATATGCAGTTCATCTGACAGGGATTTATCCCTGTCTTTATTATATCCCCAATTTCTGAAATGTTAATACAAAAATTTTAATATATGTAACCAACAGTCTGGGCAGTTAATCTGTAAAAATGGATTAGCTGCTCTTTTTTTGCAAAAAATGGAGGTTTTACAATGGCAGTGAAGAAGAAAATTATCAACATCAGAGTATATTTTGACGGTGATCAGGACGCAAAAGAAGTGTTTGCAGAGGTGATCGCACAGAAAATACGTGACACGAAAACAAAAGATAAACTTGCAATAATGAAAGATAAGCAGTATAATGATTATGAGTTCAGTAATCTGAAATCTGCGTAGGATGTGCAAAGTAACGGAGGTATCAGATGAACAACAGATATATGAGTAACAATATAGAAAGAAATGCAACCTGGAGAGTTGGTGTATACTGCCGACTTTCCAAAGATGACGAATTGACCGGAGAGAGTGCCAGCATCTCCAACCAGAGAGACATACTGGTGAATTACTGTCAGTCACAGGGCTGGCAGGTGGTGGATGTGTTTCAGGACGATGGTTATACAGGATTGAACACAGACCGACCTGATTTGCAGAGACTTCTCAAAGCCTGTGAAAAAGGACTGGTGAATCTTGTAATTACCAAAGACCAGAGCCGACTGGGACGAAACCATGTACAGACAGGATTTCTGATGGAGGAGTTTTTCCCAAAGCATGGAGTAAGGTATATCGCATTATATGATAATGTGGATACCTTTGCCGGAGACAATGAGATTGCCCCATTTAAGAACGTGCTGAACGAGATGTATTCCAGAGATATTTCCAAGAAAGTCCATGCGTCCTATCACCTGCAGGCAACCAAGGGAAAGTTTACAGGTGTTGTTCCACCACTGGGATATCAGAAAGACCCGGAGGAAAAGGGACATCTCCTGATTGACGACGAGACAGCACCGATTGTCCGGAAAATTTTCCAGTGGGCGGTGGACGGTCATGGGATTAACTTTATATCCAGAGAACTGGAACGCCAGCAGATTCCCTGCCCGTCATGGTGGCACCGGAAACGGGGACTCCGCACCTATTACACAAAATGGGAAAAGAAAGACCCGGAAAATGGGAAATATGTATGGGATGAATCCTATCTGAAATCCCTGCTGATGAATCCCGTTTACTGTGGTGACATGGCTTCCCAGAAAAGGTACTACCGTTTCAAGATTGGCAATCAGGGAGATAAAGCTCCGGAGGACTGGATCACAGTCAGGGATACCCACGAAGCAATCATTCCGCAGGATGTATTTGATCTGGTACAGGCAAAGATGAAAGGCAGGAAACGCCAGACAGAACAGGGAGAATACAGCATGTTTGCCGGATTACTCCGCTGTGCAGAGTGTGGCGGTGCGTTGACGTTGAAGAAGACGCACACCAAAGACCAGCATGAAGTTTATACCTGTTCCACTTATATCCATAAGGGGAAAGCACATTGTACCCAGCACCGGGTGGACGCTGATGACCTGTATGATGCAGTCCTTACCAGAATCCAGGAATGTGCAAAAGCAGTTACCGGAGACGGAACAGAACTGGAAAACCGGGTAAAGGAGTTATGCGAGGAAGATACACAGGGACACAGGGAAAGTCTGGAGAAGCTGGTATCAAAGCAGAAAGACCGCCTGGAAACGTTAGACCGGCTGATTGCAAAACTGTATGATGACCTTATCAATGACAAGATTACAGAATCTGTTTTTGATAAGATGCTGGAGAAGACACAGAAGGAGCAGACAGATATCAAAAAGGAACTTTTCCAGAATGAGAGTGTGCTGAATACGGAAGAAAAACTGGATGCACAGTCCCAGCAGTGGATTGACGATATTAGCGAGTATGCGGACATCAAAGAACTGGATGCCAATCTTCTGAACCGGCTGATCAGTAAAATCGTTATCTCAGAACCGCAGGAGAAAGACGGAACAGAAAATTACTGCCGTACTCCTGAAACGGTCACAATGGAAATTCATTTCAACTTAAAACCAATACCGGAGCTTGGAACCATCGAAAGAGGTTCCGGCTCCCATAAATAAGAAAAATCTATCAAAATTTAATCTATTTTAATCTTTTCAAGGCTCATTTCGAGCAAATATTTTCTCATAAAAGACATAAAACAG
>CAJMMS010000072.1 GCA_905214675.1 uncultured bacterium | reverse complement strand
GTTTTGCAGTGGACGGCGTCCTGTTTCCGTATATCAATTTCTCGACAACTTTTTAGTTGCCCTCTACGGCTGCTTTCATCTCTTTTACATATTTCTCGACTTCCGGAATGCATTCTTTTCCGTATTTTGCCACGATCTTCACAATCGCAGATCCTACGATAGCTCCGTCTGATATGGATGCCATTTTTTTTGCCTGTTCCGGGGTGGAGATACCGAATCCGATGGCAGCCGGGATATCATTTACTTCTTTTACCATTTCTACCATTTTTGCAACGTCGGTTTTGATTTCGCTTCGAACACCGGTTACACCAAGGGAGGATACGCAGTAGACGAATCCTTTCGCTTCTTTTGCGATCATGCGGATGCGTTCGTGGGAGGTTGGTGCGATCAGGGAGATCAGATCGATGCCATATGCTTCACAGACACCGGAAAGCTCCTCTTTTTCTTCATAAGGAAGATCCGGAACGATGATTCCGTCTATGCCGCATTCTACGCAGCGTTTCATGAAACGTTCTTTTCCGTAGGTGTAGACCGGGTTGATGTAGGTCATAAACACCATCGGAATTTTTACCCTCTGGCGGGCTTCTTTTACCATATCAAACAATTTATCGGTGGTGCATCCTGCAGCAAGTGCCCTCTGGCTGGCTTCCTGGATGACCGGGCCTTCGGCGATCGGATCGGAAAACGGGATACCGATCTCAATCAGGTCAGCTCCTGCTTTTTCCATGGCGATCAGCAGATTTTTTGTGGTTTCAAGGTCTGGATCCCCGCCTGTTACAAAAGGGATAAATGCTTTTTTATTTTCGAATGCCTTATATATATTACTCATAGATATCCACTCCTCTGTATCGTGCAATGGCAGCCACGTCTTTGTCGCCGCGTCCTGAAATAGTAATTACGATGATCTTATCTTTATCCATAGTCGGTGCAAGTTTCATTGCGTAGGCAACGGCGTGAGAACTCTCGATCGCCGGGATGATTCCTTCCGTGCGGGAAAGGTATTCAAATGCATTGACGGCTTCTTCATCGGTGATGGAAACATACTGTGCACGGCTTTCTTTTGCCAGCATTGCATGTTCCGGACCGATTCCAGGGTAGTCAAGTCCGGCAGAAATAGAATATACCGGAGCAATCTGACCATATTCATCCTGGCAGAACAGAGATTTCATGCCATGGAAAATACCGGTGCTTCCTTTGGCAATCGTAGCGGCATGTTTCGGGGTATCGATGCCAAGACCGGCAGCTTCGCAGCCGATCAGAGCGACTTCTTTATCCGGGATAAATTCATAGAAAGTGCCGATGGCATTGCTTCCGCCTCCGACGCAGGCAATCACGGCATCCGGCAGACGGCCTTCTTTTTCCATCAACTGTTCTTTGATTTCTTCACCGATGATTTTCTGGAAATCACGGACAATTGTCGGGAATGGATGAGGTCCCATGACAGAACCAAGTACATAAAGCGTGTCATCCATACGTTTGCTCCATTCACGCATGGTTTCGTTTACGGCATCTTTTAAAGTCATCGTGCCGCTTGTGACAGCGTGCACTTTTGCACCGAGCAGTTCCATACGAAATACATTCAGTGCCTGGCGGTCGGTATCTTCTTTGCCCATGAAGATCTCACATTCCAGTCCCATCAGAGCAGCGGCGGTAGCGGTGGCAACACCGTGCTGTCCGGCACCGGTTTCTGCGATGACACGGGTTTTGCCCATTTTCTTTGCCAGAAGAACCTGACCAAGTACGTTGTTGATCTTGTGTGCTCCGGTGTGGTTTAAATCTTCACGTTTCAGATAAATTTTTGCACCGCCGAGATCCTCGGTCATTTTTTTTGCTTCATAGAGAAGAGAAGGTCTTCCGGCATAATTTTTCAGCAGGTCATCCAGTTCAGCGATAAACTCTGGATCTTTGCTGTATTTGTTGTAAGCTTCTTCTACTTCCTGAACAGCGGGCATCAGTGTTTCCGGGATGTACTGTCCGCCGTATTCTCCGAATCTTCCTTTACTCATAAGTGAATCCTTTCTGTAAATAATGTAATATCTATATTCTTACATGATCGATAAATGTCTTTATTTTTTCTTTATTTTTTACACCGTCCGTCTCAACGGCACTGCTCACATCGACCGCCCAAGGATGACACTTAAAAATACTTTCCGCAATGTTTTCCTCGTTTAGTCCGCCGGCTAAAAACCATGGCCTGGCAAGCGGTGGGATCAGGGAACGGTCAAATGTTTTGCCGCTTCCGCCGTAAGAATCCTTCTGCCAGGTATCGAGCAGCAGATAATCGCATGGAAGCTTTTCTGCCTCCAGGATCTGCTTCGTGCTTTGTACGCGAACGGCTTTGATCAGCGGGAGGGAAGGGCATAAATTTTTTAATCTATGAATGTAATCTGTGGTTTCATCGCCATGCAGCTGTGCAAGATCAATGATCTGCCTCTGATATAATTTGGCGATAAATTCCGGTTCGGCATTGACGAAAACACCGACTGCTTTGATCTTTGGTGAAAGCTGTTTTTTTAATTCTGCTGCTTTTTTTGCATCGACCTGTCGGCTGCTTTTTGCAAAAACAAATCCGGCAAAATCGGGAAGCAGTTCATTGACATAAGAAATGTCTTCTTTACGTTTCAGACCGCAGATTTTAATCTTTGTCATAAGGCTCCTCCATTGAGGGCTGCAAGCATGGCAGCTTTGTCGGGACTTCGCATCAGTGTTTCGCCGATCAGCACACCATTTACACCGGCATCTTTTAATACCTGAATATCTTCCGCTGTTTTGATCCCGCTTTCTGCCACGAAAAGTGCATTTTTCGGAGCAAGACTTCTAAGGCGGGTGCTGTTGGAAATATCTATTGTGAAATCTTTTAAGTTTCGGTTGTTTACACCGATCACTCTGGCACCGGCTTTGATCGCAGAATCCATTTCTGCCTCATCGTGGACTTCAACCAGTGCAGATAAACCGAGGCAATCGCAGATTTTAATATAAGAACGGATCGTTTCGGTATCAAGCAGTGCACAGATCAGAAGAACTACGCCTGCACCGAGTGTTTTCGCTTCGTAAATCTGATATTCGTCTACGGTAAAATCTTTTCGCAGAACCGGGATGGAAACTTCATCTGTGATCGCTTTTAAATATTTTTTCTTTCCAAGAAAATATTTCGGCTCAGTCAGGCAGGAGATGGCACCTGCACCGGCTGCCTCGTATTCCTGTGCAATCTGCAGATACGGGAAATCTTCTGCGATCAGACCTTTGGATGGGGAAGCTTTTTTCACTTCACAAATATAGTGAATACCAGGTTCTTTCAACATTTTTTCAAATGGAAAAGTCTGATCTGCTGCAAGGGCGAGAGCTTTTTCTTTCATTTCTTCCGGGGAAACCAGTTTCTTTTCCTCCATCAGGCGAAGTCTGGTATCTGCCGCAATCTGTTCCAAAATCATAAATTAAGCCTCCTGTGTAGCTTTGACAAATTCCTGAAGTTTTGCGTAAGCTTTTCCGCTGTCGATCATTTCTTTTGCTTTTTCAATACCTTCTGCAAGGGTGATGCCATCAATGCCAAGATAGAGACTCATGCCGGCATTCATCAGGATGACGTCACGCTTCGGTCCGATTTCTTCGCCGGTCAGAATACGGCGGGTAATCTCAGCGTTTTCTTTTGGTGTGCCGCCGATCAGTTCGGAAAGCTCGCAGCTCTTTAAACCGAACTGTTCCGGGGTAATCGTATAAGAAATGATTTCACCATTTCGGATTTCATTGACGTAAGTTTTACCGGTCAGGGTAATCTCATCCAGTCCGTCATCGCCGCAGACAGCCACGCCGCGGGTAACACCAAGATTGGAAAGAACCTGAGCCAGAGCCGGTGCAAGATCTTTGTCGTAAACACCGAGAAGCTGCATTTTGGCGGCCGCCGGATTGGACAGAGGACCTAAGATATTAAATACGGTACGAACGCCCAGTTCTTTGCGGACGGGAGCAGCGTAACGCATGGAAGAATGATAAACTGGAGCGAACATAAAGCACATATCGGTTTTCTTTAAAACGGCTTCGTTCTGCTCGGCTGTCAGATCCATTTTTGCACCGAGGTTTTCGAGTACATCTGCAGCACCGCTTCGGCTGGAAATACTGCGGTTTCCGTGCTTTGCAACCGGAATTCCGGCAGCGGCAACAACGAAAGCAGAAGTTGTGGAAATATTGAAAGTTCCGACTTCATCTCCGCCGGTTCCGACGATTTCCATGACATCACGCTCCGGGTGAAGTTTGACACCTTTTTCACGCATAACCGTGGCAAAAGCAGTGATCTCGTCAATGGTTTCCCCCTGCATACGCAGTGCAGTCAGAAATCCACCCATCTGAGCCTGTGTTGCGGTGCCGTCCATCATTTCACCCATAACAGCGAGCGATTCTTCATAAGTAAGATCTTCGTGGTTGATCAGTTTGTAAATAGCTTCTTTTATCATGGTAAATTTCCTCCTGTATATTGTAATGATGTCGTGGTCAAAAGCCTCTAACTATGATGCCTGCGGATTGTTCCGTGCTTCGCACTCCAACAATCCTTTCCAATATTCGCATATCGTGGGATTATCATCCCACTTTTATGCTCATATCGGGGCGGGTCCCAAGGCCTTTCATCCACTTATGAGCAAGCTCATGTGGATTTAGACCTTTTGACCCTGGCATCATAAATCTAAAAAGTTTTCAAGAATGATGCGTCCCTGCGGTGTGAGAATGGATTCCGGATGGAACTGAAGACCATATACCGGATAAGTTTTATGCTGTACTGCCATCACTTCACCATTTTTATCTTCACCGATCACCTGAAGAATATCCGGAACGGTTTCGCGGACAGCAACCAGTGAATGATATCTGGCAGCATCCATTTCTTCGTCCAGTCCTTTGAAGATCGGACTGTTGTTATCGATGTGGATGCGGCTCTTTTTTCCGTGCATCAACTGTTTTGCATGAGCAATGGTGCAGCCGTATACTTCGCAGATGCCCTGATGTCCGAGACATACTCCGAGGATTGGGATTTCTCCCTGAAGCTGCCGCACGATCTCTTCGCATACACCGGCATCCTTTGGATAACCAGGTCCTGGAGACAGAATGATGTGAGAAGGTGCGAGGGTACGGATTTCTTCTACGGTCATGGCATCATTTCGGATTACTTTGATATCCGGATTGATACTTCCTGCCATTTGGACAAGATTATAAGAGAAACTATCATAATTATCGATTAAGAGAACCATTATTCCAGCACCTCCTTTGCATTTTTCACGGCATTCATAACAGCGAGTGCTTTGTTGTAGGATTCCATATATTCATTTTCCGGAATACTGTCAGCGACAATACCGCCGCCCGCCTGAACGTACACATGACCATCTTTTTTGACTGCCATGCGGATCGCGATACAAGTATCCAGGTTTCCGGTAAAATCAAGATAACCGAGTGCACCGCCGTAAATCCCACGCTGTTCACTTTCCAGTTCTTCGATGATCTCACATGCACGGATCTTTGGTGCACCGGAAAGCGTTCCGGCAGGCAGGACGCTCTCAATGGCACTTAAGCCATCACAGTCGCTGCGGATATTGCCCTCAACCTGTGAGCAGATATGCATGATCTTGGAGTAGCGGTGGATCATCATGTATTTTGTAACTTCGACCGAATCAAAATTTGAAATTTTACCGAGGTCGTTTCTGCCGAGATCGACGAGCATATTGTGTTCGGAAAGTTCCTTTTCATCAGAAAGCAGATCCTTTTCCAGAGCTTCGTCCTCCTCCGGTGTCGTGCCTCGCGGTCTGGAACCGGCTACCGGGAATGTGGTCAGACGGCCATTTTCCAGACGGACCAGCGTTTCCGGGGAAGTACTCATAATCTCTTCGCCGTCAATGCTCAGGTATACCATGTACGGAGAAGGATTTGTGGTACGCAGCACACGGTACGGATTGATCAGGCTGCCCTCGTAAGGCGTGGAAAACTGTCTTGAAATAACTGCCTGGAAAATATCGCCATCAACGATGTATTCTTTTGTTTTTTCAACCAGCCTGCAGTATTCTTCCTGCGTGACATTGCAGGTGAAATTTATTTTTGAAGAAGAAACCGGGATTTCCGGAGCCGGGGCAGTGCGGATAATATTGATGATATTCTGAATATCAGCAGCAGCCTTTCCGTAATTTTCCATAACCCGGTCTGTCTTCATATTTACAATGACACTGATCTTCTGCGTCAGATGATCGTAGGCAATGACTTTATCAAACAGCATCATATCATAATCATTGAACATGCCCTTTTTGATGTTCAGCGTCGGTTCCGCATATCCGATCATGGCATATGCGAAATATCCGACAAATCCTCCGGTAAAAGGAGGGAGTCCTGCAAGACGTGGAGCCTTGTAGTCTTTCATGATCTCACGCAGGACATCGAGCGGTTTGTCCGTCTGCTTTGTTGTAACCTCATCGTCCTTTTCGATGGTTACAACGCTCTCTTTGCAGGAAACACGCATCACTGGATCGTATCCGAGAAAAGAATAGCGGCCCCATTTTTCACCGCCTTCAATACTTTCCAGCAGGTAATATCTGCTGCTGATTCCGGACAGCTTTCTAAGAAGTGTGATCGGTGTGATAACATCTGCATAAATTTCACGGCAGACGGGGATCATATCATAATCATTTGCAAGTTTTAAAATCTCATCACAATCTGGATACATGCGATACTCCTTTCCTTTTATAAACATATAAAAATGCTATACAAATTGCTTCGTACTTCGTACTCTCACAATTTGCTCCAATATTTGCATATCGTGCTTTCAGACCTATGACTCTGGCATAAATAAAAAAAAGCTTCTGTCCCCTCCAAAGGGACAAAAGCTATAAATTACTTCTGCGGTACCACCCAAATTGCTGCATTGCAGCCACTCTGTTATGTACATCCATACATACTCTGCTGATAACGGATCGAGCCACCGTCAGTGCCTACTTCGTATATCTCATATAGAAATAAAAGATACAGTTTCAGACTGCCCTCACAAGTCCATTCGGCAAAACATCTATTACTGCAATCTCACCACCTGCAGCTCTCTGGGAATAAAACTTCCTGCTTACTTCTCTTGTTCATCGGTTTAAAGTGATAAATATTTTGTTGTTTTTGAGTATAAAACCGGGGTGGGGATTTGTCAATAGGAAAATTAGATTTGTTGCTTTTTTATTTGCTCAATTTCCTCTATCGGAACCTGAAAAACTTCAGAAATCTCTTCCAGAGAATACTTTTTTGCTCTCAGCATATTTAAAATGCCGGTT
The DNA here is from genome assembly GCA_905214675.1 of uncultured bacterium. Lineage (GTDB taxonomy): Bacteria > Bacillota > Clostridia > Lachnospirales > Lachnospiraceae > Hominisplanchenecus. The sequence goes on along the minus strand of CAJMMS010000072.1, from coordinate 339 downwards.
TTGATACCATCTTTGCGTCCGGCTTTAAGGCCATCCTCATAGTATACTTGTCGAACTGCTTTTTCGTCATATTCAAAAATACTCATAGCAATTACCTCCGATTTGTTTTGCGTGAGAAAATCTGCAAGAATTCCATCACGGATACATTCATTTACGGCACGTTCCACAGCGTTATCTAAGTTGTCTTCTTTTGTATAAGTACGGACTTTCTCTACATATTGAGCATATTCGTTTAAGGTCTGACAATGTTCCATTAATTCTTTATTATGCCCTTTATCTTAGTCGGAGTGCAATCTCCGACTAAGATAAACGCTCCGCGAGGATGCACAGCGATTCTGT
>CAJMMS010000071.1 GCA_905214675.1 uncultured bacterium | reverse complement strand
CTACTGGATCTTTAAAATTGCAGTAAAATAAAAATGGGTACAAAAAAAGTCCTGACATTCAGGACTTTTTCTCATGCCGGTGGCCGGACTCGAACCGGCACGGCTGTTAAACCGCTTGATTTTGAGTCAAGTGCGTCTGCCAATTCCGCCACACCGGCATAACCTCAAAACCGAGATTTATTCTAGCATAGATTTCCTGATATTGCAAGTGCTTTTTTTCTTTTACAGAGGAACAGGAAAGAGACAGATGCATACTTTAATTAAGAAAGAAAAACAGAGGAGTTTGTGATGGCAACGATCGTAATTGATGCGGGGCATGGCGGGAGCGATCCGGGGGCAGTCTTTGAAGGACGTCAGGAAAAAGACGATACACTCCGCCTGGCACTGGCAGTCGGAAAAATACTGGAAGAAAACGGACAGAATGTTATCTATACAAGGACTACGGATGTTTATCAGACACCATTTCAGAAAGCAACGATTGCAAACGAAGCAGGGGCAGATTTTTTTGTTTCCATACACCGCAATTCCAGTCCGGTGGCAGGGCAGTATTCCGGAGTAGAGACCCTGGTATATGAACGCAGTGGAATCAAAGAAGAGATGGCAGAAAATATCAACCGGGAACTGGAAGAAGCAGGTTTTAAAAATCTGGGAGTAAAAGAAAGACCGGGACTTGTTGTGCTTAGAAGGACGAAAATGCCAGCCGTTTTGGTGGAAGCCGGATTTATCAACAGTGGAGAAGATAACCGGATTTTTGATGAAAATTTTGAGGAAGTCGCACAGGCGATCGCTGATGGGATCCTGCGGACACTTTATGCACAGGAAGTGGAGTCCTACGCATATAAAGAAGAAAATACGATGCCGTATCGCATCCAGGTCGGATATTTTACCATGGAAGAAAATGCAAAAGCCATGCAGATGCAGCTTGCACTTATGGGATATCAGGCAGAAACAGAGACATACGACGGAGCATACCGCGTTGTGATGGGAAATTTTGAAAATCTGGACAATGCGGCAAAAATGGAACAGGTATTGCGCAAAAATAATTTTAATACGTATATTGTGACACAATAAAAGGAAATACTTTACATGCCAGGCAGGCTGCGTTATACTAAAGGACAGGTAATTCAATGAGATCAGGAGGAAATGTCATGAAAGTACTCGCAGTTATTTTGCCTGTCCTTACCATGATCATACTGGGATTTGCATGCAGAAAAACAGGCGTGATCAGTAAAGATTGTGTCAATGGCCTGAAGTTTCTGGCATCCAAAGTGATGCTTCCGGTTTCTGTTTTCCACGCTCTTGCAACAGCAAGCCTCGATGGGGGAACAGTCATACAGGAGATCATTATTCTGGCAATGCTGGTTCTGACATTTGGAGCAGGCTTTTTCATGAGGCGTTTTATGAAAGAACCATATAAAAGGTATATTCCGTTTATGGTATGTGTATATGAGGGAGGTATGCTTGCCTACCCTCTGTACACAAGCATTTGCGGCATGGCGGTGATAGTTTCGAATGATATGGATGGCGGAGTATAGATGATGGAAAAAAAGAAAAAATGGATCAGGTACAGTTTGCTGGCTGCAGTGGTGGTTCTGGCTGGGATTTATATCGGAGGACTGCTGTATTTTCATGGAAAATTTCTTGCAAATACAGATATCAATGGAATTGATGTATCAGGTAAGGATGTTGCAGAAGCAGAGCAGCAGATAAAAGAACAGGTCGAAGATTATAAGATTACACTGAAAGAGCGTAAGAAAAAGAGTGAGACCATACTGGCATCGGATATTGGATATCATTATGTTTCCAACGGGGAAGTGTTAAAATATCAGAAATCACAGATGTATGCGCTGTGGTTTGTAAATTATTTTAAACCAACGACTTATGAATTTGAAGCGGCCGTGCAGTTTGAAGAATCACTGCTTGAAAAAAAGACCTCTGCTTTAAACTGTCTGTCGGCATCGGCAGAAGAACCGGAAGATGCAAAGATGGTGTTTCGTGATACAAAGTTTGTGATCCAGAAAGAAAAACAGGGAGCAAAGGTCAGAAAGAAGAAATTTCTTCGCCTGCTTTCCCAGGCGATCACAAACCGGGATGGTCTGTTTGATCTGGAGAAAGAGGGCTGTTATGCGCAGCCGGAGAGGACGAGCGATGATCCAGAACTGAAGAAGCTGGTATCGGATATGAACCATTATGCGGATATTGAGATCACGTACTGTTTCGGAGACCAGAAGGAAGTTCTGGATGGAAAAGTAATCAAAGACTGGCTTACCTATGACGAAAGTGGAAAAGTTACGGTGAAAGACGGTGCCATAAAAGATTATATTGCGCAGCTTGCAGAAAAATATGATACTTATGACAAACCGCGTAAATTTAAGACAAGTGACGGAAGTTACGTCACTGTGGAGGGCGGGAACTATGGCTGGAAGCTGGATCAGGGGGCAGAAGCAGAAGAACTGACGAAGCTGATGGAAGAAGAGCCACATATGGAGCGTACGCCTGTTTTTGCACAGACGGCAGAGAGCTGGGACAATGGTGACATGGGTGACAGCTATGTGGAAGTCGATCTGACAAAACAGCATCTCTGGATGTACAAAGAAGGAAAGCTGGTCATTGAATCAGACTTTGTATCCGGAAAGATGACAAAAGACCGCAGGACGCCACCTGGAGTCTATAAGCTGTATTATAAAAAATCTCCGGCGGTACTGCGAAGCAACAAACCTGGTGACAGTTATGCAAGTCCGGTCACATTCTGGATGCCGTTTAATGGCGGTATCGGTTTTCACGATGCAAGCTGGAGAAGCAGTTTCGGAGGAGACATTTTCTGGAATGGCGGTTCACATGGCTGCATCAATCTGCCTTATAAGGCAGCAAAAACGATTTATGAAAATATTGAAAAAGGTTATCTCGTCATCTGTTTTTATCGCAATGGGGAGTATAAGTAATGCAGGAGGACAACATGCTGGAACAGATTGTACAACCACTGCTTGACTGGTTTGATCAGAATGCACGTATCCTGCCCTGGAGAGAAAAGCCAGAGCCATATCGTGTATGGGTATCGGAAATCATGCTCCAGCAGACGCGTGTAGAGGCGGTAAAACCGTTTTTTGAGCGCTTCACAGAGGCACTTCCGGATATCAAAGCACTTGCTGAGTGCGAACAGGACAGACTTTTGAAATTGTGGGAGGGACTTGGCTATTATAACCGTGTCCGCAATATGCAGAAAGCGGCACAATATATGACCAGATTTTACGATGGCAGAATGCCGGCAGACTATGAAAAACTGCTGGCACTGCCGGGAATTGGCCCTTATACAGCCGGAGCGGTGGCATCGATCGCCTTTGAGATCCCGGTTCCGGCAGTAGATGGGAATGTCCTGCGTGTGATCACCAGGATCACGGAAAACGACGGCGACATTTTAAAACAGTCCGTTAAACGCCAGGTGGAGACAGAACTTTTAAAGATCATGCCGGAGGGAAGATCTGGTGCTTTTAATCAGGCGCTGATGGAACTTGGCGCTACGGTGTGCGTACCGAATGGAGCACCGAAATGCGAAGCCTGTCCGGTGGCAGATTTATGTCTGGCGCATCAGAATGGCAAAGAAATGGATTATCCGAAAAAAGCACAGAAAAAACCGCGCAGGGTTGAAAAAAAGACGGTGCTGGTGATCGGAGATGGGAATAAGACTGCGATCCGTAAACGTCCGTCAAAAGGGCTGCTGGCAGGTTTATATGAACTTCCAAATCTTCCAGGGCATCTCAGTTCAGAGGAAGTTCTTGCGTGGATTAAAAAAGAGGGACTGTCACCGATCCGTATTCGAAAACTGACTGATGCAAAGCATATTTTCAGTCATATCGAGTGGCATATGACAGGCTACGTAGTTCTGGTAGAAGAACTGGAAGAAACTTTCAGGTCCGATATGTTATTTATCGAGCCGAAGAAAACAGAAGAAGAATATCCGATTCCGGCAGCTTTTGCAACTTACACGGAATATCTTCAGATCAGACTTGGTCAGGAAAAATACGACGAAAAATGAAAAGAAAAAGTATGGAGGAAAAAACGTGAAAATATTATCAATCGCAATTCCATGTTATAATTCTGCGGCTTATATGCGAAGATGCATTGACTCCCTGCTTCCGGGCGGCGAAGATGTAGAGATTCTGATCGTGGATGATGGATCCACAAAAGACAATACGGCAGAGATCGCCGATGAATACGAAAAAAAATATCCAGGCATCGTAAAAGCGATCCATCAGGAGAACGGCGGTCACGGAGAAGCCGTCAATGCCGGGCTGCGCAATGCAACCGGAGTGTACTATAAAGTGGTAGACAGTGATGACTGGGTAGATGTAGAGGTATATCTTGACATTATCAAAACCCTAAAAGAACTGGTGGCAGGTCCGCAGACGGTTGATATGTTCATCAGCAATTTTGTCTACGATAAAGTTGGCGCAAAGCACAAAAAAGTAATGCGCTACAAGGCATTTCCGGAGGACGAAGTGTTCCAGTGGGATCATGCAAAGAAGCTGCATATTGGACGCTACATTCTGATGCATTCCGTTATTTACCGTACCATGCTGCTTCGGGAATGCAATCTGGAACTTCCGAAACATACGTTTTATGTGGACAATCTGTTTGTGTTCCAGCCGCTTCCATACGTAAAAAATCTATATTATAAAAACGTAAATTTCTATCACTATTTTATCGGAAGAGATGATCAGTCCGTCAATGAAAAAGTCATGATCTCACGTATCGACCAGCAGATCCGCGTCAACAAGATCATGATCGATACCATGACAGACAACAGGATCGCAGATAAGCGGATCCGTCAGTACATGACAAGTTACCTGGATATTATCACAACGGTCACTTCTGTTATGCTGATCCGTTCCGGCACCAAAGAAAATCTGGAAAAGAAAAAGGAACTGTGGCAGTATTTAAAATCAAAAGATGCCGGGCTTTATCTGAAGCTGCGTCATGGGCTGTTCGGACGTACAATGAACCTTCCAGGCAGAACAGGCAGGAAACTTTCTGTGGCAGCATATAAGATTTCACAGAAATTTTATGGATTTAACTGATTCAAAAGTATAGCGTTGTAATTTCTGAAAAGATATGATAAGATTTTCACAGTCGAAAAAAAGGATATTTTAGGAGGATAACATGGGAGAGGAAACTGTTTCCAAAAATTTTATTGAACAGATTATCGAGAAAGATCTGGCAGAGGGTAAGTATGATACGATCTGCACCCGCTTTCCACCGGAACCGAATGGCTATCTGCATATCGGACATGCCAAATCTATTCTGTTGAACTATGGACTTGCACAGAAATATCATGGTAAGTTCAATATGCGTTTTGATGACACGAACCCGACAAAAGAAAGAGTAGAGTTTGTGGAATCCATCAAAGCAGATATCAAATGGCTGGGAGCTGACTGGGAGGACAGACTGTTCTTTGCATCCAATTATTTTGACCAGATGTACGAAGCAGCCATCAAACTGATCAAAAAAGGCAAGGCTTACGTCTGTGACCTGACACCGGAGCAGATCCGCGAGTATCGAGGAACACTGACCGAGCCGGGAAAAGAAAGTCCATACCGTAACCGCAGCACCGAGGAAAACCTGGAACTGTTTGAGGCAATGAAAGATGGTAAATACGCAGATGGAGAAAAAGTACTGCGTGCAAAAATCGATATGGCATCCCCGAACATCAACATGCGCGACCCGATCATCTACCGTGTGGCACATATGACCCATCACAACACCGGGGATAAATGGTGCATCTATCCGATGTACGATTTTGCACATCCGATTGAAGATGCGATCGAAGGTGTGACCCATTCTATCTGTACGCTGGAGTTTGAGGATCATCGTCCGCTCTATGACTGGGTAGTACGCGAACTGGAGTATCCGCATCCGCCAAAACAGATTGAATTCGCAAAACTGTATCTGACAAACGTCGTTACCGGAAAACGTTACATTAAAAAACTGGTAGAGGAAGGTATTGTAGATGGATGGGATGATCCGCGTCTGGTATCGATCGCAGCACTGCGCAGAAGAGGCTTTACACCGGAATCTATCAAGATGTTTGTAGACCTGTGCGGGGTCAGCAAAGCACAGAGTTCCGTGGACTATGCGATGCTTGAGTACTGTATCCGTGAGGATCTGAAGCTGAAACGCCCACGTATGATGGCGGTTCTTGATCCGGTCAAACTGATCATCGACAACTATCCGGAAGATCAGATCGAGTACCTAGATGCCGACAACAACCTGGAGAATGAATCTCTTGGCAAACGTCAAGTTCCATTCGGACGTGAACTGTACATCGACCGCGAGGACTTTATGGAGAATCCGCCGAAGAAATATTTCCGTCTCTTCCCTGGCAATGAAGTACGTCTGATGAACGCATATTTTGTGAAATGCACAAGTTTTGAAAAGGACGAGAACGGAAACGTAACTAAGATCCACTGCACTTACGATCCGGAAACCAAATGTGGAACCGGATTTACCGGACGTAAAGTAAAAGGAACCATCCACTGGGTAGCAGCAAAGACTGCCAAAAAGGTAACGGTACGTCTCTATGAGAACATCATTGATGAAGAAAAAGGCGTATACAACGAGGATGGCAGCCTGAATCTGAATCCGAATTCACTGACCGTCAAAGAGTGCTTCGTAGAACCGGCGCTTGCAGAAGCAAAACCATACGAAAGCTTCCAGTTTGTACGTCAGGGATATTTCTGCGCAGATGCCAAAGATTCCAAAGAAGGCGCACCAGTATTCAACCGTATCGTAGCACTGAAGAGTTCTTTCAGACTGCCAAAACAGCAGTAAATTTTCCGATTTTGCAAATACCGGTAATTGTATTTTGGTATCTGCCCGGAAAAGAAGAATCAAATGGAAATAAATAGAAAAGTGCGTAAGTTACAAAAGGAGAATTGTAACTTACGCACTTTTTAAATTCTACAGAAAAATTCATTTAAATGAAATGGAAATTTAAGCTTCCGGTGTTTCCTCCTCTGTCTCCTCTGCTTTTTCTTCAGCAGCATCTGCAACAGCTTTGTCGGTTTCTTCCGGAATAGTTTCTTCTGTTGTTTTTTCTGTATCGGTATCAGCCTCAGAAACTTCTTCTTTTTCTGATTCTGTTTCAAAAACAGCCTCCGTTGTCTCTGTTACAGCTTCTTCGGCTTTTTCCGGTGCAGAAGAAGATGGGATTGTAACATACTCGCGGGAGTCAGTAGCATCTTCGCCATCTAAATCGTCCAGATCATCATCCTCGAAGTCATCTTCGAAATCTTCAAAATCATCCTCCCAGTTTTCTTTCTCTTTTTTATGTTTCTTTAAAAATGCGAGTCCTGCACCTGCAGCAGCTCCAAGCAGTGCAGCACCTACCAGCCATTTGCTGTATTTTTTTGACATAATGTAACTCCTTTCTCCTGTTTTACAGTCTAAACGGATGCCTGCGGAACTTTTAAGCCTAGCATCATATATAGGGTATTGTAATACTTTTCTCTGAAAAAGAAAAGGGTTTTATTTAAAAATTACCTGAACAAGAAACATGTAAAGCAAGGTTCCTCCACCTACGGAAAGAAGCGTGTCTTTCTTCCAGCAGTGCACCAGAACAATAGCAACACCGGCGATCAGTTCCGGCAGTCCAAATGGTGCCTGGA
>CAJMMS010000070.1 GCA_905214675.1 uncultured bacterium | reverse complement strand
AACAGGTAAGAAGAAAAACAAATGCAGTGGCAGCATACGGGAAGCATATCACGGGAAAGGGAGTTACGGTGGCATTTCTGGATACCGGGATCGGAATCCATCCGGATTTGCAGGGAAGGATTTTTGCTTTCCGGGATTTTCAAAAGGGAAAACATGATCCATATGATGACAGCGGACATGGCACACATGTAGCGGGAATCTGTTGTGGAAATGGGAAAATGTCCAGGGGAAGGTATGCAGGTATGGCACCGGATGCGGGGATCGTCAGTGCAAAAGTGCTGGACTACAATGGAAATGGTCTGCGTGAGCAGGTGCTTGCGAGCGTACAGTGGATTCTGGAAAATCAGAAAAGATACCATATACGTATCCTGAATGTTTCGGTAGGGGCCGTAAACAGCCGGGAAGTGCAGAATACGGTACTGATCGAATGTATGGAACAAGCCTGGGATGCGGGACTGGTCGTTGTTGTGGCTGCCGGGAATATGGGGCCGTCTGCCGGGAGTGTGACCATTCCTGGAACAAGTAAAAAAGTCATCACCGTCGGGGCTTTTGATGACGGTTTCTTTCCAGGAGGATGCTATTCCGGAAGGGGTCCTACGGACGAATGTATCTGCAAACCGGAGATTACTGCGCCAGGATCGGGCATCCGCTCCTGTAATGCTTCTTACCGTCATACGGGAAAAGCATACTGTGTAAAAAGCGGGACCTCCATGGCGGCACCGGTTGTATCTGGGGCAATCGCCCTGTTGCTTCAAAAAGAGCCGGAACTTACCAATGTAGAAGTGAAGATGCGGCTTAAAAATTGTGCCAGAAATCTGAATCTTCCAAAATATCAACAAGGATGGGGAATGATTGATGTAAATTTACTCTTGACATAAATGGTATAATTGTATACAATTATGCGAAAAAGGGCTAAGCACCGAATTACAGCCAAGGAAGGTAATGAAAATGGAAAACAGAAAAGTAAAATTTGATCCACATACAAACCTGTTGCAGCTTGAGGAGCATATGTATCCGCTTGTTGATGTTGAGACACCAAATGTGTTCCACAACTTGTTTCCGTACGAAGAAATTCCGAAGATCGCATTTAATGACCGTATCGTTCCGCACCATATGCCGGATGAGATCTGGATCACGGACACTACATTCCGTGACGGGCAGCAGTCCCGTGCACCTTATACAACGGAACAGATTGTTCGTCTGTATGACTATATGCACCGTCTGGGCGGACCGCAGGGAAAGATCCGTCAGTGTGAATTTTTCCTGTACAGTAAAAAGGACCGGGATGCTGTTTATAAATGTATGGAACAAGGTTATAAATTTCCGGAGATCACAAGCTGGATCCGTGCCAGCAAAAAGGACTTTGAACTGGTACGTGATATGGGACTGAAAGAAACCGGTATTCTGGTAAGCTGTTCTGACTATCATATTTTTTATAAAATGAAGATGACACGAAAACAGGCGATGGAACATTATCTGAGCGTTATACGTGAATGTCTGGAGATCGGTGTCAGCCCGCGGTGTCATCTGGAGGATATCACAAGAGCAGATATTTATGGTTATGTCATTCCATTTTGTCTGGAACTGATGAAACTTTCCAAAGAGTATCAGATTCCGATCAAAGTCCGTTGCTGTGATACGATGGGATATGGCGTCAATTATGCCGGTGCCGTGATTCCGCGATCGGTACAGGGTATTATCTATGGTCTGATGGTACACGCCGGTGTTCCGTCTGAAATGATCGAATGGCATGGACACAATGATTTCTACAAAGCAGTCAGCAATTCTACGACAGCATGGCTTTATGGTGCGAGCGGAGTCAACTGTTCTTTGTTTGGTATTGGTGAGCGTACTGGTAATACGCCATTGGAGGCTATGGTATTTGAATATGCACAGCTTCGCGGTACATTAGATGGTATGGATACGACAGTGATCACAGAAATGGCAGATTATTATGAAAAAGAGATTGGTTACAAAGTACCGTCCCGTACTCCGTTTGTCGGAAGCAACTTTAATGTGACAAGAGCCGGCATTCATGCAGACGGACTTCTGAAAAATGAGGAAATCTACAATATTTTCAATACACAGAAATTCCTGAACCGTCCGGCGATGGTAGCCGTATCCAATACTTCCGGACTTGCCGGAATCGCACACTGGATCAACAGCTATTACCGCCTGCCGGAAGAAAAGAAACTGACGAAAGATATGCCGCTGGTTGCCCTGGTAAAAGAATGGGTAGACAAACAGTACGAAGAAGGCCGTGTGACGGTGATCACAGATGAGGAACTGATAAAAGTGATTGATGAAAGTTGCAAAAAGCTTTCCATTGCGTTAGTATAAGAGGTGGAGTATTTTGAGCAGTTACGAAATGGTTTTTCAAAAACTTCGCGAAGATATTTTGAACGGGCACTACAAACATGGCGATGAGCTGCGCGAGACGGCGATCGGCAAAGAGATCGGTGTCTCCAGGACACCGGTAAGGGAAGCTTTACGTCAACTGGAACTGGAAGGGTTGGTGACGATCATACCGAACCGTGGAGCCTTTGTCAATGGGATTTCCGAGCAGGATGTGCAGGATATTTATCTGATCCGTGCAAGGCTGGAAGGGCTGTGCGCGAGGATGGCAGCCGAACGGATCGACGAATCGACCATGGAAGAGATGGAAGAGACCATGATGCTGACGGCTTTTCACGAAGAGCATGGGCATTATGACCAGCTTTTTAAGCTGGACAGCCGTTTTCACAGTCTGCTTTATGAAGCCTGTAAAAGCAAGATTCTGGAGCATGAACTGAAGATTTTTCATCAGTATGTGCAGCAGGTACGAAAAAGTGCTCTGCAAAAGGAAGCAAGGGCAGAACAGTCCACAAAAGAGCATCTGGCAGTTATGGAAGCAATCAAGGCCCATGATGCCGATGAAGCAGACCGTCTTGCCACAAGGCATATTTTAAATTCAATCAAAAACAATCACTACACGAAAATCGAAAAACTTCTGGAGGAACAGCCTGGAAATGACTTTTCCTCCGACAGGGAATAAAACCGATTACGGATAAGTCAAAGGAGGACATCATGGAAAAAATTAAAATGACGACACCACTGGTTGAGATGGATGGAGACGAAATGACAAGGATTCTCTGGAAAATGATCAAGGATGAACTGCTTCTTCCTTACATTGACCTGAAGACAGAATACTATGATCTTGGACTGGAACACAGAAATGAGACAAATGACCAGGTTACCATCGACAGTGCCCTGGCAAACAAAAAATACGGTGTGGCAGTAAAGTGTGCAACGATCACTCCAAACGCTGCCCGCATGACCGAATATAATCTGAAAGAAATGTGGAAAAGCCCGAACGGCACGATCCGTGCGATCATGGACGGAACCGTTTTCCGTACACCGATCGTTGTAAAGGGTATTGAACCATGCGTACGCAACTGGAAAAAGCCGATTACACTGGCAAGACATGCCTATGGAGATGTTTATAAGGCTTCTGAGATCAAAGTACCTTGTGCCGGAAAAGCAGAACTGGTATTTACGGCAGAAGACGGAACCGAGACAAGAGAACTGATCCATGAATTTGATGGTCCTGGTGTTCTGCAGGGTATGCACAATACCGAAAAATCCATCCGCAGTTTTGCAAAGAGCTGCTTCAACTACGCACTGGATACGAAGCAGGATCTCTGGTTCGCAACAAAAGATACAATCTCCAAAAAATACGACCATACATTTAAAGATATTTTCCAGGAAACCTACGAAAATGAGTACAAAGAACGTTTTGCAGAAGCAGGTATTACTTATTTCTATACCCTGATTGATGATGCCGTTGCCCGTGTTATGAAAGCAGAAGGCGGTTTTATCTGGGCATGTAAAAATTATGACGGTGACGTTATGAGCGATATGGTTTCATCTGCTTTTGGTTCTCTGGCAATGATGACCTCCGTACTGGTATCGCCGGACGGCAACTTCGAGTACGAAGCAGCACATGGAACCGTTCAGCGTCATTATTACAAGCATCTGAAAGGCGAAGAGACATCCACAAACTCTGTGGCAACGATCTTTGCATGGACCGGAGCACTGCGTAAACGAGGTGAACTGGATAGCATCCCGCAGCTTGGCATATTTGCAGACAAACTGGAAAAAGCAACGCTCACAACGATTGAAAGCGGAAAGATGACAAAAGATCTGGCACTGATCACCAGTATTGCAAATCCGACCGTATTAAACAGTGAAGCATTTATCAAAGCAGTCCGCGAAGAACTGGATAAAAATCTGTAAAACATAAAAATATAACCGTTAAGAAAAGCACCGGAAAAAGGATATCCTCCAATTTCCGGTGCTTTTATAAAATAACAGTTTTCGCCTCTGGAAAGCTATTCTGCCAGTTCCTCCCAACGTTCGTAGAGCGTTTCCAGTTCTTCATTTATTGCAGTTTTTTCTTTATTTAACTCTACGCATTTAGCGACATTTGTAAATACTTCTTCCTGCATCATCAGATCATCAATCTCTTTATCACGAACTTCCAGCACATGGATCCGTTCCTCTGTTTTCTTCAGTTCGTTCTGACGTTTGCGGATGCGTGCCTGTTCTTCTTTCTGCTGCTGCCAGGTCAGTTTCCCGGCAGTTTCCGCAGAAGATGGAAGTGAAGCCGTTTCTTCTTCTGTGGCAGACGGCACATAAATTCTGGTAAGTTCGTCTTTCTTTTCCAGATAGTAATCATAGTTTCCGATATAATTTACCAGCGTATTTCCGGTCAGTTCCAGGATCCTGGTTGCTGTCTGGTTGATAAAATAACGGTCGTGCGATACATAGAAAACAGTTCCGGTATAACGGTTCAGTGCCTGTTCCAGGATTTCCTTTGATAAAATATCAAGGTGGTTGGTCGGCTCATCGAGGATCAGAAAGTTTGCTTCGGATAACATCAGTTTTGCAAGAGATACTCTGCCACGCTCACCACCACTGAGATCTGAGATCCGTTTAAAGACATCATCACCGGTAAAGAGAAACGCGGCCAGTACATTTCGGATTTCTGTGTTGGTCAGAGATGGATAGTCATCAGAAATCTCTTCAAACAGCGTCTTTTCCATATGGAGTACATGATGTTCCTGATCGTAGTAACCGATGCAGACCTTACTTCCAAGAGTAAAACTTCCGGCATCGGCGGACAGGAGCTGGTTTATGATCTTTAAGATCGTAGTTTTTCCGGTTCCGTTGTTGCCGATCAGTGCTACGCGTTCTCCGCGTTTGATCTCAAAATTCAGATCATGAAAGAGGCTGTGATCGCCAAAAGATTTCGCCAGTCCCTCGACACGAAGCACATCGTTGCCGCTTGGGAATCTTGGCTCCAGAGAAAGTTTTAGTTCCTGCACTTCTGTATCCGGACGATCTAAAACTTCCATTTTTTCCAGCATTTTTTCACGGCTTTCGGCACGCTTGATGGATTTCTCACGGTTAAAAGACTTCAGTTTGTCAATGACTTCTTGCTGATGTTTGATCTCACGCTGCTGATTCATCCATGCCTTTAACTGGGAATCACGCAGTTGGGCTTTTTTCTCAGAGTAAGCAGAATAGTTGCCAAGGAATGTGGTTGCCTTGGCATGGTCGATCTCAATGACTTTGCTTACAACGCGGTTTAGAAAGTAGCGGTCATGGGCTACGATGATCACCGCACCATTGTAATTGATCAGGAAGTTTTCAAGCCAGGCGATGGACTGCATATCAAGGTGGTTGGTTGGCTCATCCAGCAGGATCAGATCCGGTTTTGCAAGCAGAAGCTTGCCAAGGGCAACGCGTGTTTTCTGACCGCCGGAGAGTGTATCCACCTGTTTGGAAAATTCATCTTCTGTAAATCCAAGTCCTTTTAATACACCGACGATCTCACTTTTGCAGGCATAACCGTTTTTTTGCTCAAATTCGGTATTCAGACGGTTATAAAGTTCCAGTGTCTGCTCCAGTTCTTCACCCTTTTGTGATTTCATCTGAAGTTCCAGGGTGCGGATATGCCGCTCCAGCGCGAAAATATCCTGTTTTACTTCCAGTACTTCTTCATAGATTGAATTGCCGGAAGAGACAGCTTCATGCTGGGCAAGATAACCAATCGTGCGGTCTTTTGCCAGAATCACTTCCCCGGAATCCGCTGGAAGCTGTTTCATGATGATTTTAAGCAGTGTGGACTTTCCGGCACCGTTGATACCGACAATGGCTGCTTTTTCTTTTTCTTCTATATGAAATGAGGCATCTTTCAAAATCACGTTTGTGCCAAATGCCTTATTGATATTCTGACAGGCTAAAATCATAAATTCCTCCAAATGTGTATACTTTCTCATGTTTTTACGGTCCTCATAGACACAAATACATATGCAAGCATCCGATTTGTGTCCAGAAGGACCTTGACTCGTATCATCATAGCATATTTCTGCTTTTTACACCAGCAAATTTCAAAAAATGCTCTGGACGAACTGCGGGTTTTGCGGTATTATTAAAGTCAGCGTATAACTGCGTAACAGACAGATACGGAATTTAGGAGGAAAAAGCATGAGAAAAGTAGTAAAATTCGGCGGAAGTTCTCTTGCAAGTGCAGAACAGTTTAAAAAAGTAGGAGATATTATTCGTTCCGATAAAGGAAGAAAATATGTTGTGCCGTCTGCTCCGGGCAAACGGTTTGATGGAGATATTAAGGTAACAGATATGCTTTATGCATGTTATGGAAAAGCGGAAAAGGGTGAGGATATCACATCTTCGATCGCAGCCATCCGTGAAAGATATATGGAGATCATCAATGGTCTGGGACTGTCACTGTCACTTGATGAACAGTTCGAAGTGATTGCGGAAAACTTTAAAAAACTGGCAGGATCTGATTATGCAGCGTCCAGAGGTGAGTATCTGAATGGTATCGTTATGGCAAATTACCTCGGATATGAATTTATTGATGCAGCAGAAGTGATCGTATTCCACGAAGATGGTACGTTTGATGCAGAAACAACCAATGAAAAACTTTCTGCACGCCTGGCAGAATGTGAAAATGCGGTCATTCCTGGATTTTATGGAGCAACCATGGAGGGTGCTGTGACAACTTTCTCAAGAGGTGGTTCTGATATTACGGGTTCTCTGATCGCGAAGGCAGTCCATGCAGATCTGTATGAGAACTGGACAGATGTTTCCGGGTTCCTGATCACAGATCCGCGTATCATTAAAAATCCGAAAGTCATTGATACGATCACTTATGTAGAACTTCGTGAGCTGGCTTATATGGGTGCTACGGTTCTTCACGAAGAAGCCATCTTCCCGGTAAGACAGGAAGGTATCCCGATCAACATCCGCAATACGAACCGTCCGCAGGATCCAGGTACTCTGATCGTTGAAAGTACCTGCAGAAAACCGCGCTATACGATTACCGGTATTGCCGGCAAGAAAGGTTTTGCAGCCATCAACATCGAAAAAGATATGATGAACTCAGAGATTGGTTTCTGCCGTAAAGTTCTGACCGTATTTGAGGATAACGGTATTTCTATTGAACACATGCCATCTGGAATTGATACGATGACGGTATTTGTACACCAGTCCGAGTTTGAAGAAACAGAACAGAAAGTACTGGCAGGCATCCACCGTGCAGTGAATCCGGATTCTGTGAATCTGGAATCTGACCTGGCATTGATCGCAGTTGTAGGACGCGGCATGAAATCTCAGCGCGGAACAGCGGGACGTATTTTCTCTGCGCTGGCACATGCAAGCATCAATGTTAAGATGATCGATCAGGGTTCCAGTGAGATGAACATTATCATCGGTGTAAGTAATCAGGATTTTGAGCGTGCGATCAAAGCAATCTATGACATTTTTGTAACCGTACAGCTCTAAAATAAAAGAGGGTACACAAAACTGCAGCGGATATGGCAGGATCTTGTGTGCCCGTCTTTTACGTTGCCATACAACAACACTTGACAGGGAGGTATGCAAGTGGAAGAAAAAGAGATTTCCCGAGCTGTCATTAAAAGGCTGCCGAGATATTATCGTTACCTTGGTGAACTGCTGGAATCCGGTACGGAGCGGATTTCTTCCGGGGAATTAAGCGAACGTATGCAGGTAACGGCTTTT
>CAJMMS010000069.1 GCA_905214675.1 uncultured bacterium | reverse complement strand
CAGCTATTCCGTGGTTTTACAAAAGGCATCAAAAAATATGAAGAAGTAGATGTGGCCATACTGGCTGCCGCATTTCAGAAAGCTGTTGAGACTGCTTACAAAGCCGTTATGAAACCAAAAGAAGGTACCATCCTTACAGTTGCAAAAGGTGCTGCCGAAAAAGCCCTGGAACTGGCCGAAAGCGATATCTCACTGAATGATTTTATCTGTCAGGTGATCCAGGAAGCGGAAGCAGTACTTGCAAAGACGCCGGATATGCTTCCGGTACTGAAAGAAGCTGGTGTTGTGGATTCCGGCGGACAGGGACTGGTTCAGGTATTAAAAGGAGCTTATGACGGATTCCTTGGCAAAGAGATCAATTATGAAGTGGAATCTGCAAAAGAAGCGGCAGATACTTTCAGATCCGATGCACCTGCAAAAGAAACAGAGATCAAGTTTGGTTATTGTACAGAATTTATCATCATGCTGGAAAAAGAATATACACCGCAGACAGAACAGGAATTCAAAGGTTTTCTGGAGTCCATCGGTGACTCGATCGTGGTCGTATCAGATGATGAGATTGTCAAGGTTCATGTACATACCAATGATCCTGGAAAGGCAATTTCAAAAGCACTTACGTATGGTTCCCTGACACGTATGAAAATTGACAATATGCGTGAAGAACATCAGGAAAAGCTGATAAGAGACGCTGAAAAAATAGCAGAACAGCAGAAATTTGAGGAAGAAGAACGTAAAAAGATGGTACCGGTCAAACCAGTTGGATTTATTTCGGTCTCTATCGGGGATGGAATCGGTGATATTTTCAAAGAACTGGGCGTAGATTATCTGATCGAGGGCGGTCAGACTATGAATCCTAGCACCGAGGATATGCTGCGTGCGATCGAAGAGGTCAACGCAGAGACCATTTATATTCTGCCGAACAACAAAAATATCATTCTGGCAGCTAATCAGGCAAAACTGCTGACAAAAGATAAAAATGTGATCGTTGTTCCGACCAAAACGGTTCCGCAGGGTATCACTGCAATCGTAAGCTACAATGCAGAAGCTTCCGTAGAAGAAAATACCGAAGCCATGCTCGAAGAGATCAAAAATGTCAAAACCGGTCAGATCACGTATGCTGTCCGTGATACTCATATTGACGATAAAGAAATCCACGAAGGAGATATCATGGGAATTGGTGATCACGCGATTCTTGCAGTTGGAAAAGAGATCCAGAACGTCACACTGGAAACGATTGCTTTAATGGATGCAGAAGATGCAGAACTGATCACCGTATACTATGGTGAAGATACCAGTGAAGCAGAAGCCAGGGAACTGGAAAAGATGCTGACAGAAAAATATCCTTCCTGTGATATTGAGGTCTATGCCGGCGGTCAGCCAATCTATTATTATGTAGTATCTGTGGAGTAAAAAATGAACGAAACGTCACCGATTACAGAATTAAAAGGCATTGGAGAAAAAACCGGGAAACTGTTTGAGCGGGTTGGCGTGACGAAGATAGGACAGTTGCTCTCTTATTTTCCAAGAGCTTACGAAAAATACGATGAAATCAAGCGGGCAGATGCTCTGAAAGATGGAACAGTTGCTGCTGTATATGGCTGTTTTCCGGCAGCACTGGCCGTAAAACGCATAAAAAACAAGCAGATCGTAACAGGTATATTCGAGAGCAATTTTCAGAAAATCAAAGTACTCTGGTATAATATGCCATATCTGCGCAGCACTCTAAAAGCAGGAACTTTTTGGGTACTGCGCGGAAAGGTATCTATAAAAAATAAACAGTTGGTATTGGAACAGCCAACTGTTTTTTCTATGGAAGCGTATCAGAAAATACTGGAGTGTCTCCATCCTGTTTATCCTCTTACAGAAGGATTATCCGCAAAAACAGTAGAAAAAGCAGTACGGCAGGTGCTGGATCAGCTTCCACCCGCCAGAGAAATGCTGCCGGAAAAAATCAGAAAAACATATCAGCTTGCAGAATATCATTTTGCACTGGAACAGATTCATTTTCCCAAAACCCAGGAACAGATGCTGCTGGCAAGACACAGGCTGGTTTTTGATGAATTTTATCTTTTTATTCTTGCGCTGCGCCGGTTAAAAAACATGACAGAAAAACAGACACAGGATTTTCATATAAAAAAAATCCAGTTGACGGATACCATTATACAAAACCTGGGATTTACGCTTACCGGTGCGCAGGAAAAAGTCTGGAAAGAAATCGAACAGGATATGACTGGCCCTTATGTAATGTCCAGACTGGTTCAGGGAGATGTCGGTTCGGGGAAAACCATACTTGCATTTCTTGCCTTATTCCTTGCTGCGGGAAATGGCTGTCAGGGCTGCCTGATGGTTCCTACAGAAGTACTGGCCGTACAGCACATGGAAGTGATCACTTCACTGATACAGCAACAAAATCTGCCATTTCAGGCAGAACTTCTCACAGGCTCTATGACAGGCAGACAGAAAAGAGAAGCATATCAGCGTATCGAAAGCGGAGCATCTCAGATTGTGATCGGAACACATGCTGTTTTTCAGGAAAAAGTGCTCTATAAAAATCTTGCGCTTGTTGTAACGGATGAACAGCACCGGTTCGGAGTACGGCAAAGAGAAGCGCTTTCCGAAAAAGGAATGTTTCCGCATGTGATCGTTATGAGTGCCACACCAATACCACGTACCCTTGCTGTTATTCTTTATGGAGATCTTGATATATCGGTTGTAGATGAACTTCCTGCCAATCGTCTCCCGATCAAAAACTGTGTGGTAGACACCTCTTACCGGCCAAAAGCATATCGTTTTATAGAAAAGCAGATCAGCCTCGGACATCAGGCCTATGTGATCTGTCCGATGGTGGAAGAAAGTGAACAGATTGAAGCAGAAGATGTTATCTCTTATACGGAAAAACTGCGTGCAGTGCTTCCTGAAAGCATTCGCATTTCATATCTGCACGGAAAAATGAAAGCTTCTCAGAAAAATGAGATCATGGAAGCTTTTCTGAAAAATGAAATCCAGGTTCTGGTATCTACTACCGTTATTGAAGTGGGCGTAAATGTACCAAATGCAACGGTTATGATGATTGAAAATGCAGAACGTTTCGGCCTTGCACAGCTTCATCAGCTTCGCGGCCGTGTGGGACGGGGCGATGCACAGTCTTATTGCATTATGTGCTATGGGAAAAATGGCGAAAAAACAAAAAAACGTCTGGAAATCCTGAACCAGTCAAACGATGGCTTTTTTATTGCAAACGAGGATCTTCGTCTGCGCGGTCCGGGTGATCTGTTTGGAATACGCCAAAGCGGCGAGCTTCTGTTTCGGATCGGAGATGTCTATCAGGATGCCAGAATTCTTCAGGAAGCAAATGAAGCTGCCGGTATGACACTTGCAGATCCGGCTTATCCAGAAGGGGAAGAATACGCCAGACTTGAGCAGATTTTGCAGAAATATATGTATAAGGATCTGTGCAATCTGAATTTATAGTTGATAAATTGTAAAAAATGGTATATGATTAAAACGAATTGCTTTAAAAGTTTTGAAAACAACAGAAAGAAAATGTTTTTTTCATGAGGAGGAAAATGATTATGGCAAACCGTAGACAGGCAAAGAAAAACGCAGCAACCGCTGTAAAAGAAGCAGCAAAAAAAGAAACAAAAGCAGTTGTAGCAGCAGAGACAAGTGAAGCTGTTGCTGTGGCAGAAGAAAAAGCGGTTGAAACGGAAAAAGCTGTCGAAGAAGTAAAAGAAACAAAAGCAGCACCGGTCAAAAAAGAAACAGTTGAAAAAGCTGAACAGCCAAAGAAAGCACCGGGCAGAAAAGCAGCAGTAAAAGAAGAATTTGTTCTGGAGTTTGCAGGAAAGCAGATTACACAGGATGAGATTCGTAAAAAAGTAAAAGAAAACTGGACAAAAGTTCAGAAGAACAAAATTAAAGATATAAAAACGATCAAAGTATTCCTTCAGCCAGAAAACAGTTGCGCATACTATACGATCAATGATGAAGGAAACGACAGTTACAAAATTGAACTTTAAAATGTCATAAGCTGTCATACTTTGAAACACTTTCCAGTTTAAATCCGGATGAAATCCACATACTAGGACTGCAATCAAAAAATTGCACATCTGAAAAAGAAAACAAAAAGAAAAGTTTCAAAGGAGGCATGTTATCATGGCAAATCGTTCATCTAATGCAGCAGCAGTACCGGAAGCAAAAGGCGCACTTGACCGCTTCAAAATGGAAGTAGCAAGCGAACTTGGTGTTCCCCTGACAGATGGTTATAACGGAAACCTGACATCCAGACAGAATGGTTCTGTAGGTGGATATATGGTCAAAAAAATGATCGAAGCACAGGAACGCCAGATGTCCGGCGGCATGAACGGCGGAAATGGTACACAGTACTAATCCCGAATATCTGCTGAATAACTGACAGTAAGATTACAGAAAAAGGCAGGAAAGAGAAGCAGCGCTTTTCTTTCCCGCCTTTTATTTACTTTACAGGAAATTGCTTTCCTGTAAAGTAAATAAACGCTCCGCGGAGATGCGCACTGCGGCGTATAAGGTAGATGTCGCAAGCGTCTACGTTTCACTACGGTCGTTGCTAAACGAGTGCCACTGGCACTCAGCAACGCCGCAGGCGCGAGAATGTGCCAAGGCACATTCTTTGTTCTAATATTACGGGGATTGTTTCGTACTTCTGTGTGTTCGGCTTGAATTTTCACAAGAGTCTGTGATATAATCTAAACGGCATTTGTCCGTGGCACAATGACTTTATGCCAGAGATCATGAAATGCAGGATGCACTTCATGATAGAAAACAAAATGATCTGAGGTAGATGAAGAATGAATATAGGGTTGATTGCACACAATGCTAAAAAGAATCTTATAGAAGATTTTTGCATTGCTTATAAACGTATTCTGGAAAAACACGAATTATATGCAACTGGTATTACCGGAAGAAGGATCGAAGAAGCAACAAATCTTCGCGTCCACAAATTCCTGGCCGGTAGTATAGGTGGAGACAAGCAGTTTGTCGAGATGATTGAGCGAAATGGTCTGGACATGGTGATCTTTTTTTACAGTCCGCTTTTTACCAATCCTCGTGAAGCAAATATTGAAATGGTTTCCAAAGCATGTGATATCTACAATATTCCTATTGCAACAAATATTGCGACGGCAGAGTCCCTGATCATCGGATTGCAGAAAGGCGATCTTGAGTGGAGGGAAAACATATGACCATCACAGATATCAGCAATCTGTTTTTGTTTGCTGGTGGTCTTGGCATGTTCCTTTATGGTATGCACAGTATGTCCGGCGGTATCCAGAAAACAACCGGAAACAAAATGAAAGAACTGCTTGGTATTCTGACCAGCAATCATTTTATGGCAGTTATTGTCGGTGCTCTTGTTACTGCGATCATTCAGAGCAGTGGTGCGACAACTGTCATGGTCGTTGGTTTTGTAAATGCCGGGATCATGACACTGACTCAGGCCGTTGGTGTGATCATGGGTGCTAATATCGGTACTTGTATTACAGCATGGATCGTATCACTTGGACAGCTTGGCGATGCTTTTCAGGCAATATCGCCTTCTTTATATGCGCCGTTGCTGCTTGGTATCGGAGCGTTTCTGATCACATTCAGCAAAAAAGCCAAGCGGCAGACCATCGGCGAGATACTGGTCGGGCTGGGACTGTTGTTTATCGGGCTTGATTTTATGGGAGATGCTGCCGGTGCTTATCTGCATCTTCCGATATTTACGCGCGCTTTTGAACTGTTTGGCAGCAATCCGGTTCTTGGTATTCTGATCGGTGTGATCGTGACTGCTATCATGCAAAGTTCTTCGGCATCCGTTGGTGTTCTGCAGACGCTCGCAGCAGCAGGTGGAGTTGTCACCGCAAGTTCTGCCATGTATATCAGCCTGGGTTCCAATATTGGTTCCTGCTGTACTGCGCTTCTTTCCAGTCTCGGTGAATCACGCAATGCCAAAAGAGCCGCCGTGATCCACCTGACCTTTAATATTCTTGGTACCGTTTTATGGGGAAGTGGGCTGTTTCTGTTTTTCCGTTTGTATCCGGCACTTGGTAACCGTGGAATTGACAGCGTTGGTATTTCCGTATTTCATACGGTCTTTAATATTGTATGTACGGTTCTGATGACACCACTGCGCGGCAGACTGGTTACGTTATCCGGTATACTGGTAAAAGGCAGTGATCAGGTACAGGAACAGAGTGATGATGAGATCACTCTGCGTCATCTGGATGACCGTATTCTGGAAACACCATCTTTCGCTGTACAGAATGCCGTTCTTGAAGTTGTTCATATGGGACACATTACAAAGGAAAATATGGAACATGCCTTTGATGTTGTTCTGCATCATGATACCAGAAAGATCGCAGAGGTTTACCGTACCGAGAAGATCATCAACAAGATGGAAAAACTGATCACAGAATATCTGGTTAAAATCAGCAATCTTCCGCTGAATGAAGAGCAGCATCTGATCGTAAACGATCTTTTTTACTCCGTCAGCGATATTGAACGTGTCGGAGACCATGTGGAAAACATTGTAGAACTGATTGAGACAAAAAGTACTGACCGGGCAATCCATTTTTCAGAAGAAGGCAGCCATGACATGCAGAAGATTATGGAACTTGTCATGAACTCTTTTGTATATGCGGTGGACGCAAGAGAAAAAGACAGCATGGACAGTGCAGGCAAAGTTGCAAAATACGAAGATATGGTAGATAATCTGGAAGAAGAACTGAGAGAAAAACACATTGAGCGCCTTTCTGCCCGGCTTTGTGATCCGGCAAATGGAGTTGCTTTTCTGGATATCCTGAGTAATCTGGAACGTATTTCTGACCATGCCTATAATCTGGCAGAATATGTAATGTCAGAACAATAAACAAAAGGAGTCACAGCCATGAGCAGATGGATTTATTATGTAGAAGATGACACCAGTATAAGAGAACTGGTACTGTACGCACTGAAAACTGCTGATTTTCAAGTAATGGGATTCGAAAATGCAGCCACTTTTTATCAACAGATAAAAAAACAGCTCCCAGATCTGATTCTGCTTGATATCATGCTTCCGGATGAAGATGGTATCAGTATCCTGAAAAAACTTAAAAGCAGTACGGATACGGAATCGATCCCGGTTATCATGATGACTGCCAAATCAGCAGAATATGATAAAGTGCTTGGTCTGGATTCCGGTGCAGATGATTATATTACAAAGCCATTTGGTGTAATGGAACTGATATCACGTGTTAAGGCAGTCATCCGACGAAGCGGACGTGGTAACGAAACAGGCAAAGAACAGTTGAAAATTAAAGAACTGGTTCTGGATGAACAAAAGCATGAAGTTTACGCAGGAGATGAAAAGATTTCTCTTACGTTCAAAGAATTCGAGCTGCTTTGTTACCTCATGAAAAACCGTGGTCTGGTACTGTCACGTGATAAAATCCTCAATACCATCTGGAATTACGAATATGAAGGCGAGAGCCGCACAGTGGATGTACATATTGGCTCCCTGCGTCAGAAACTGGGAACTTATGGTGATTTTATTAAAACAGTACGCGGAATTGGTTATAAAATAGAGGATTGATACTATGAAGAAAAGAATATACAGAAATTATTTCTGGCTGGCACTGACAACGATACTAATTGTATCGTTTGTTTTTGTTTTTTCTTATAATCGTACGATTCACACGGAAAAAGAAAACAGTATGCGGGAAGAGGCAGAATTCATCTCTACTATATTAGAACGGAATACTGACAAAGAAATATTCCGGTTGGCAGCACAGAAAACAGAATTTCGCATTACCCTGATTGATGAGCAGGGTGTTGTGCTGTATGATAATAAAGTAAAAGATGTCTCCCATATGGAAAACCACGGACAGCGCCCGGAAATTCTGCTCGCAAAAGAATCTGGTGAAGGATCTGGCAGCCGTATATCCAGAACGATACAGTCCGAAACATATTATTATGCAAAAAAACTGTCTGACGGCAGATATCTGCGCCTTTCAGACGAAGGTGTAAGCATCTGGGATGGATTTTTAAGGATTTTTCCGCTGCTTCTTGGCATTGCTGCCCTTGTAACACTGATTACTTTTCTGATCGCACATCTGCTGACAAATGATATGATCGCAGGAATTAACGGAATTGATTTAGACCATCCGATGCAAAAAAATACGTTTCCGGAACTTGATACTTTACAGAAACGGCTGGAG
>CAJMMS010000068.1 GCA_905214675.1 uncultured bacterium | reverse complement strand
TTCTTACCAAAAAGAAGCCATTTTTTACCAGAAACACAAACTATTTTACACTACCGAAAAGAACAATCTTAAAAAAGAATGAGACAAATCCGCTTTTGGATCTGTCTCATTTCTTCACTGTTCTTTTTGCATTTTTTTTATGTGATTTTTCAAAGCGTCAAAGCTCTCTTTGCTGATCACGTGCTCGATGCGGCAGGCATCTTCCACAGCGGTCTTTTCTGAAACTCCCAGCTTGATCAGACAGGAGGAGATGAGCTGATGACGTTCGTAGATCATTTCGGCAATTTCTTTTCCGGAATCGGTCAGATAGATAAATCCGGCCTTTGTCACTGTGATATGATTTTTCTCACGGAGATTTTTCATAGCGACACTGACACTTGACTTTTTAAATCCAAGCTCATTGGCAACATCCACGGAACGTACTACCGGAAGCTGCTTGCTGAGCATTAATATGGTTTCCAGGTAATTTTCTGCTGATTCATTTACTATCATAAGTTGCTCCACCTCACGTTCTTTCTTATAGCAATAAGAAAAGTAAGTTCAGTATATCACAGAATGAAAGGCTGGTCAAAGATATTTTTGTGAGAAATTGACAAAATAATAACAAAGGCAGTACTTTTTTCTTGACAGTACGGTATATTTTTTATATGATATGCAATGTGGCGGAAAGCAAGGGGGCTTTGGGATACAGGCAATCGGCTTTTCGCTTCTTGCTATTCTAAAAATACTTTTATTAGGGAGGAATTAGAAATGAAGAAAGCATTAGCACTTTTACTTTGCACGGCAATGACAGCAGGTATGCTGGCAGGATGTGGATCAAAAACAGCAGAGACAACCGCTTCTACAGAGACAGCAGCTTCCACAGAAGCAGCAGACGGCAGCTCAGAAGCAGCAGAAAATACTTCTGACAAGAAATGGGTGGTTGCAACCGATACTGTTTTCAAACCATTTGAGTATACCAATGATAAGAACGAATTCGTAGGAATCGACGTAGACCTTCTGGCAGCGATCGCAGAAGACCAGGGATTTGAGTATGAATTACAGAGTCTTGGATGGGACGCAGGCGTTGCAGCTGTTCAGGCAGGACAGGCAGATGCTCTGATCGCAGGAGCAACGATCAAACAGGAACGTATTGATTCCGGATGGATCTTTTCCGATGGATATTACAATGCAACACAGACTTTCGTAGTATCAGAAGACAGCGACATCGCAAGCTACGAAGACCTGAAAGGCAAAAATGTAGCGGTAAAGAACGGTACCGCAGGTGCTGATTTTGCAAACAGCCTGAAAGACGAGTATGGATTTACCGTTACCGTATTTGAAGATTCACCGACCATGTATCAGGATGTTATCCTTGGCAACAGTGCAGCATGCGTAGAAGATACACCGATCATGGCAGCTTCCATCAAAGAAGGTAACCTGGCACTGAAGATCCCGGAAGGCATGGAAAGTGACGGAGCACCTTACGGACTGGCGATCATGGATGAGAAAAACCAGGAACTGCTGGATATGTTTAACAAAGGTCTGGAAGACATCAAAGCAAACGGTACTTACGATGAGATCATCGAAAAATACCTTGGCGAATAAGCAAAAGAACAAAAAGGGCAACTCTTAGAGGATACCCTATGCATGGAAGCACGGGACCGGTTTGGGATCCCGTGCTTCTTACGCTACCACAAAATACCTTTTGACCGGGTAGCAGCTATTATGATACAATAAAAAGAAGATGTCGGAGGCAAGAGATGCCCTAAAACCGATTCTGTGCAAGCACATCGTGGTTTCAGGTTTTTGACTCTGGCATCATAAAAAGTACAAAGGGAAGGAGAAAGAACATGATTGCAATTTTACAGTCTTACAGCTCCATGCTTCTTGGAGCACTTGGAAAGACCTTGCTTCTTACACTGCTGTCATTGCTTTTTGCCATGATCATCGGTATGATTTTTGCATTGATGAATGTAGGAAGAAGCCGTGTGCTGAACTGCATCGGTACCGTTTATGTTGATGCGGTGCGAGGCGTTCCGCTGATCGTTCTGGCATATTTTATTTACTTTGGTGTGCCATCCGGTATGAAAATGATGGGGGCAACGGATTTCAGGCTCAGTGCACTTCAGGCAGGTACGATCGCTCTGGCGATGAACTGCGGCGCGTATATGGCAGAGATCATCCGTGCCGGTATCCAGAGCGTGGATAAAGGACAGATGGAGGCGAGCCGAAGCCTTGGACTTTCCTATGCCAAAAGTATGCGTCTGGTTATCCTGCCGCAGGCGATCCGTACGATGGTTCCATCAATCATCAACCAGTTCATCATCACGCTGAAGGATACCTCGATCCTGTCCGTTATCGGATTCCCGGAACTGACCAACATGGGTAAGACGATCGCCGGAAATACATTCAAGAGTCTTCAGACCTGGGCAATCGTCGGTATTATGTACATGATCGTTATCGTAACTTTGAGCAAACTTGCAAAGAGAATCGAGAGGAGGATCGACCGTGGCAGATAAGACAGTAAAAGTACATGTTTCCAACTTAAAGAAAAGCTTTGGCAAACTGGAAGTATTGAAAGATATCAGCATGGATATCCATGAAGGAGAAGTAGTCGTACTGCTCGGACCTTCCGGAAGCGGTAAATCTACCTTTCTTCGCTGCCTGAACCAGTTGGAGATCGCAACCGAGGGCGAGATCATCGTGGATGGCAACAATGTCACAGACAAGCACACCGACATCAACAAAGTGCGTGAGAACATCGGTATGGTATTCCAGCATTTCAACCTGTTCCCGCACAAGACCGTTTTAGAGAATATTATGCTGGCTCCGGTAGAGCTGAAAAAAATGACAAAAGAGCAGGCAAAGGAAAAAGGACTTCAACTGTTAAAGCGTGTCGGCATGTTTGACAAGGCAGATGTTTATCCGAACATGCTCTCCGGCGGACAGAAACAGCGTGTGGCGATCGCAAGAGCACTTGCCATGAGCCCGGATATCATGCTGTTTGATGAGCCGACCTCCGCACTGGACCCGGAGATGGTTGGTGAAGTTTTAAATGTTATGAAAGAACTGGCTGCGGACGGCATGACCATGGTCATCGTAACACACGAGATCGGTTTTGCGAGAGAAGTGGCAGACCGCGTTGTCTTTATGGATGGCGGCTACATTGTAGAGCAGGGTACCCCGAATGAAGTGATCCGCAATCCAAAAGAAGCACGTACGATCGATTTCCTGAACAAAGTTCTGTGATCGACATAGCCTTCGGCGGATTGCAGAGGTGTACAGAAGCGTATGTCATGCGATGCATGATGTGTATCATGCAGTAAAATGCAGATTCCATACAGAAAAATGATGAGAAGGGAGGAAGAGAAGATGAAGAAAATCATTACGATCAGCCGTGAATTTGGTGCCGGCGGCGGTGAAATTGGTCGAAAAGTGGCAGAGCGTCTTGGATATCATTATTATGATAAAGAGCTGATCCTGAGGAGTGCCGCCACATCCAATGTAGATGTGGAGAGCATGCGTCGCTGGGATGAGAAAGTCCCGGCCAATTTCGGATTTGCCCAGAGCCTGTTTAACTTTTACAACAAGCCGCTTAATGAGACGCTGTTTGAAGCACAGACAAAGGTGATCCGTGAGATCGGTGAGAAAGGCAACTGCGTGATCGTCGGCAGAAATGCCAACACGATCCTCAAAGAATTTGACGGCGGCCTGCACATCTTTGTCCATGCATCACCATACTGGCGTATGATGCGTATGAAAGACAAGATGCCGGATGCGACCGAAGCCAAGATCAGTGACGAGATCCGTTCAATCGACAAGACACGTAAGAAATACTGTTCTTACTATACCAATACCGAGTTTGGTGTGGCAGATTATTATGACCTCTGCCTGAGTACTTCAACACTTGGCATTGATACCTGCGTCGATCTGATCTGCGACCTGGCACAAAAATAACGATACCGTTGTATAAAAAGCATTTTCTACAAAGACGGCAAACAACAGATAAACAACAGATAAACAACAGAATGGTACATAAAAAGAGCATTTTCATCGAATCCACAGAGGGTGGTTTCCGTTGGAAATGCTCCTTTTTATTATCCTGAAAAATCAGGAATTTGATATCAGATCAAGTTTACAGATCGTATTCTCCGATCACACTGATACCGACACCGTAACCGCCAGGTCCGATATGGCAGGATACGCTGAAAGAAAGTGGATCATAGTAAACGTCCATCTCAGGGAAGGCTGTGGTAAGCATGTCCGTCCATTCTTTTGCCTGATCATCAGTAAGACCGGCACCGGCGGCACCGAGACGCAGACGGTCCTTTGGAATATCCTGAAAACGGGTTTCGAAATCATTTTTCAGTGCTTCGATCATGCGAAGTTTGGCCTTTTTCATGCCACGCACTTTTGCAAAAGCATCCAGACGTTCACCCTGGATCGTCAGAACCGGTTTGATATTGAGGACAGATCCAAGAGCAGCACCGGCTGCGGTCACTCTGCCACCTCTTTTGAGAAATTCCAGCGTATCGACTGCAATGTAAATGCTGGAGTTGAAAGCATTTGCCTCCAGAAGCTCTTTGATCTTTGCAGCAGAAGCACCAAGCTCTGCATAATGTTTGGCTTCCATTACGGAGATCCGCATGGTAACCGAGATACGGTGGTTATTGGCTACCTGAACTTTGCCGTCATAATCCAGGGCAAGTCCCATAGCAGCTTCACAGGAAGCACTCAGTCCGCTGGACATTGGAATATAAATAACCTCATCGTAACCGGAGTTTAAGATCTCATCCCACATATCCATGACATCGCCAGGGGATGGCTGGGAAGTGGATACGCTCTGATTACCGGTCAGTGCGGCAAAAAAAGAATCGTGGGTAAGGTCAAGCCCTTCGTAATGTGTTTCTCCGTCGATGATCACCGGCATCTGCATCAAAAAGATACCAAGAGCATCTGCCTCCTGTTTTGTGATACCGCTGTTGGTGTCCGTCATAACGGCTGTTTTCATAGGTATTATCCTCCTTATTATCTATACATTCTATATTGCCGGAAACTTGCCGGCCATTTTATCAATGTGTCCGTGTATTCCCCCAGAAAAACAGGGCAATGGTTCCCGGACCAGTGTGACTTCCAATCGTAGTACCAATAGAATAGATCTCCACTTTTCCATTTAATTTTGGGAAACGTGCTTCCACCAGATCTGCCACTGCTTTTGCATCATCCATACAGGCAGATTGTGAAATATAGCATCTTCCATTATATTCCAGACCATTATCCGCAAATTCCTCCATTTTGTCAACAATTGTGCGGATAACTTTTCTTTTTGTACGGATTTTCTGGCGTGGGATCAGCTTTCCTTCATCATCCATATTTAAAAGCGGGCAGATGCCAAGAAGTCCGCCAATGGTGCCGGCTGTTTTGGAAATGCGGCCACCTTTAATGTAAAAAGTAAGATCAGTAGAGAAAAACCAGTGATGCAGGTTCAGACGATGCTGCATCGCCCAGTCATAAAGCTGTTCCAGTGTATATCCTTCATCACGAAGATCTGCAAGGCGATCCATAAACAGACCATATCCGGAAGAAGCTCCGAGAGAATCTACAATATAAATCTTACGCTCCGGATAGCGTTCTTCCAATGCCTCCTTTGCGACCATTGCGGAATTGATAACGCCGGAAATGCCGGATGAGAGCGTTACATGCAAAATATCCTTGCCCTCTTTCAGAAAAGACTCAAAATAATGTTCAAATTCATCGGCATTTACCTGGGAAGTCTTTGTGGTGGCTCCATTTTGCATGGCAAGATAGAACTGATCAAAAGGCATGGACTTTCCAAGATCATCCGGATATTCTTTTCCGTCAAGTTCATAGTGAAAACATATATAGGAAATATTACGGTTTTGAAAATGTTCTTCGGTAAGGTCTGCTGTAGAACAGCAGCTCAGGATAAAATTACTCATAGGCACATCCTTTCTGCCTGACGGGCAAAATTTTCAAGAATGCTGGTACATTCTTGCCACGAGTTGTGCGTCATGTATTGCACGATATACGTCTTTTGAATTGTAACACTTTTAACCGGCAAATTCAAGATTTTACCTTGACAAATCCAATGCGGGATGCGTATAATGAAAAACAGAGAAAGACAACACGATGAAGAGACGAGTAGGATGCGGAAAGCTTCAGAGAGAGATGCATATGGTGTGAGCATCTTAGTGGGAAACATCTGAAAACTACCTCTGAGTGACCCCAATCCGGTCCGGTGACTCCGTTATCGTCAGATAAGTGGTTTTACAGACGACTTTTACGCAGTGTTTCTATATTATAATTTTAAGAAAAGATACTGCCAGAGAGACGGATGAGACAAACAGGGTGGAACCGCGGGTAAGAGAACTCGCCCCTTGCATTGCAGTTATGCATTGCAAGGGGCTTTCGTTTTTAGTAAAAAGAGAAAGGAAGAACAAAAACGATGATTATTACATTAAAAGACGGATCAACAAAAGAATATGCCCAGGCAATGAGCGTGCTGGATATTGCAAAAGATATCAGTGAAGGTCTGGCAAGAGTGGCATGTGCCGGTGAAGTAGATGGAGAACTGGTAGATCTGCGTACTGTTGTAGATAAAGACTGCAATTTAAACATTCTGACTTTTGAAAGCGAAGGTGGTGCATGGGCATTCCATCATACTACTTCCCATATCATGGCACAGGCGATCAAGAGACTGTATCCGAACGTAAAGCTTGCGATCGGACCTTCCGTAGCCGATGGATTTTATTATGATGTGGACAGCGAAACTCCGCTGACAGCAGAAGATCTGGTCAAGATCGAAGCAGAAATGAAAAAGATCGTAAAAGAAGCTCTGCCGATCACACGTTTCACAAAACCTAGAGAAGAAGCGATTGCATATTTCAAAGAAAAAGAAGAGCCATATAAAGTAGAACTGATCGAGGACCTTCCGGAAG
This sequence comes from uncultured bacterium, assembly GCA_905214675.1. GTDB lineage: Bacteria > Bacillota > Clostridia > Lachnospirales > Lachnospiraceae > Hominisplanchenecus. The sequence goes on along the minus strand of CAJMMS010000068.1, from coordinate 1,488 downwards.
ATGCCGAAATCAGCTTCTATCAGCAGGGTGAGTTCGTAGACCTTTGTGCAGGACCTCATCTGATGAGCACAAAACCGGTAAAAGCATTTAAGCTGACCAGCCTTGCAGGTGCATACTGGAGAGGCAGTGAGAAGAACAAGATGCTGACCAGAATTTACGGTACTTCTTTCACCAAGAAAGCAGATCTGGAAGAATATCTGAACCGCATGGAAGAAGCAAAGAAACGTGACCACAGAAAACTGGGCAAAGAGCTTGGTCTGTTTATGATGCGTGAAGAAGGTCCTGGATTCCCGTTCTTCCTGCCAAAAGGAATGGTCCTGAAAAACACGCTGCTGGATTACTGGAGAGAGATCCACAGAAAGAACGGTTATGTAGAGATTTCCACCCCGATCATGTTAAGCCGCCATCTGTGGGAGACATCCGGTCACTGGGATCATTATAAAGAAAATATGTACACAACCGTCATCGATGACACGGATTTTGCGATCAAACCGATGAACTGTCCTGGTGGAATCCTGGTATACCAGTCAGAACCGCGTTCTTACCGTGATCTGCCGCTGCGTATGGGAGAACTCGGACTGGTTCACCGTCATGAAAAATCCGGTCAGCTTCACGGCCTGATGCGTGTACGCTGCTTCACACAGGACGATGCTCATATCTTCATGATGCCGGAGCAGATCCGCGATGAGATCAAGGGCGTTGCAAAACTGATTGATGAAGTATATCAGCTCTTTGGATTTAAATATCATGTAGAACTGTCCACCCGTCCGGAAGATTCCATGGGAAGTGACGAAGACTGGGAAATGGCTACCGATGCCCTGAGAGGTGCACTGGATGACCTGGGACTGCCTTATGTGATCAACGAAGGAGACGGAGCATTCTACGGACCGAAGATCGACTTCCATCTGGAAGACTCCATCGGAAGAACCTGGCAGTGTGGTACGATCCAGCTTGACTTCCAGCTTCCGCTGCGATTCAACTGCGAGTATATCGGTGCAGACGGTGAGAAACATCGTCCGATCATGATCCACCGTGTAGCATTTGGTTCCATCGAGCGTTTCATCGGAATCCTGATCGAGCATTTCGCGGGTGCATTCCCGACCTGGTTATCCCCGGTACAGGTAAAAGTACTGCCGATCTCCGATAAATATATGGAATACGGTGAGAAAGTCAAAGCAGCACTGGAAGCAGCAAATATCCGTACCGAGATTGACACCAGAGCCGAAAAGATCGGATACAAGATCCGTGAAGCAAGACTGCAGAAGATTCCTTACATGCTGGTAGTAGGAGCAAAAGAGGAAGAAGAAAATACTGTTTCTGTCAGAAGCCGCTTTGCAGGCGATGAAGGCGCAAAGAGCCTGGATGACTTTATTGCAGCAATCAGCGAAGAGATCAAGACTCGCGAAAACCGTAAAGTAGAGACAGAAGAGCAGAAATAAAAATTTGTCGAGAAATTGATATACGGAAACAGGACGCCGTTCGCTGCAA
>CAJMMS010000067.1 GCA_905214675.1 uncultured bacterium | reverse complement strand
CGATGACCGTGACTTTGAGTTCGCTAAGAAATTCGATATCCCGATCATCCAGGTTATCGCAAAAGACGGCAAAGAGATTGAAAATATGACCGAAGCCTATACCGAGGCATCCGGAACTATGATCAATTCCGGTGACTGGAATGGTATGGAGTCTGCAGTCCTGAAAAAAGAAGCTCCGCATATCATTGAGAAGATGGGCATCGGACACAAAACCGTCAACTACAAACTGCGTGACTGGGTATTCTCCCGTCAGCGTTACTGGGGCGAGCCAATCCCGATCGTACACTGCCCGAAATGCGGAAACGTTCCGGTTCCGGAAGAAGAGCTTCCGCTGCGTCTGCCGGATGTAGAATCTTATGAACCGACCGGTACCGGCGAATCACCGCTGGCAGCGATCGAAGACTGGGTAAACTGCAAATGCCCGAAATGTGGAGCAGATGCAAAACGTGAGACAAACACCATGCCTCAGTGGGCAGGTTCTTCCTGGTACTTCCTGCGTTATGTAGATTCACATAACAACGAAGAACTGGTATCCAAAGAAAAAGCAGACAAATACCTTCCGGTGGATATGTACATCGGCGGCGTAGAGCATGCAGTACTGCATCTTCTGTACTCCCGTTTCTATACTAAGTTCCTGTATGATATCGGAGTGATCGATTTTGATGAACCATTCCACAAACTGTTTAACCAGGGTATGATCACCGGTAAGAATGGTATCAAGATGAGTAAGTCCAAAGGAAATGTCATTTCTCCGGATGATCTGGTACGCGATTACGGCTGCGATTCCCTGAGAATGTATGAATTGTTTGTAGGTCCGCCAGAACTGGATGCTGAGTGGGATGACCGCGGTATCGAAGGTGTATACCGTTTCCTCTCCCGTTTCTGGAACCTGGTTATGGACAACAAAGATAAAAATATCACAGCAAGTAAAGAGATGATCAAAGCTCGCCATAAGATGATCCACATGATCACAACCCGTCTGGAAAGCTTCAGCCTGAATACGGTTATTTCCGGATTCATGGAGTGCAACAACAACCTGATCACAATCGCCAAGAAAGAAGGCGGCATGGACAAAGAGACTCTGGAATCAGTCGTTCTGCTTCTGGCACCATTTGCACCGCATATGGGAGAAGAGCTCTGGGAGGCACTTGGCCATACCGATTCCGTATTCCACCACGAATGGCCGGCTCATGATGAAGAGGCAATGAAAGATGATGAAGTGGAGATTCCGGTACAGGTAAACGGCAAGACAAAAGCAGTCATCTCCATTCCGGTTGACATCAGCAAAGAAGATGCAATTGCAAAAGCGAAAGAAGCACTTGGTGACAAACTTTCCGGAAACATTATCAAAGAAATCTATGTTCCGAAGAAGATTGTAAACATCGTAGCAAAATAAAACATTTGCACAGCTGTTTTTACAGCATATATTTTTGAATATGAAAAATAAAAAGAAACATTTTATAACAGCCATTTTGGCGACGTTGTTTCTGGTACTGGTTTTATACCTGATTTTTCATGATTCTTTAGATGAAATCAAAACCCAGCTTTTTCAGGCAGACAAAAGAGCCCTGTTGATTCTTGTGATCTTCGGAAATCTTTATATACTGCTGGATGGCTGGGTACTTCATTATATGATCGTGAAAAACCACGAAAGATGTACGCTGTGGCAGGCGGTCCGTCTTGCATATATGGTTGTATTTTTTAACGTTACGACCTTTGCGGCGGGAACCAAACCGGCTCAGATCTATGATCTGTATCAGGAAAGCCAGATAAAACCCGGAAAATCATTTGGGATCCTGACGATGGAGTATGTATCGCATAAACTGACGATCGTTCTCTATGCCGCAGTGATGCTTTGTTTCTTCCATACAGTTCTTTTTCAGATTCCGGGACTTGAGAAGAATTACCTGCTGGCGGGCTTTGGGATCAGTTTTGCAGTACTGACTTTTCTGACCATGTTCTGCATCAATCAGAAATTTGCACCGTGGCTTCTTCGCTGCTGCGAGCATATAAAAAAGGAAAGCATCAAAGAAAAGGCAAAAGCCGGGATCGCACAGCTTGAGGAATTTTCCAGGGTCGGAAGCGTAGTGATAAAAGATAAAAAACAGTGGATCGGTCTGATTTTTCGAAATGCCGTAAAAATGACCTGTCTGTATATACTGCCGGCAGTTGCCATCTTTGCAGTTACCGGGGAAAGACTGCCGCTTTCTTTTCTGGAATGTCTGGCATTTTCGTCCATTATGCAGCTTCTGATCGGTGTGATCCCAAGTTCCGGAGGCATGGGTTCGACGGAACTGCTCTTTCTGATGCTGTTTGGCTCTATGACAGGAAAGTCCGTCTGTGGTGCAGCAATGATCCTGTATCGCATTGCAACATATTATCTGCCGTTCCTGATCAGCATCCCGTTACTGTTTTTGGGAAAAAGAAGCACCGGAGCATAGTGGTTATGCTGCAATGCTTCTTTTTTTGTGTTATTTTTCTTTTACCTGACGGATGCCGCTGATATCGGAATCGATCACCATAGAATAATTTGTGTGATAAATAACAAATCCCGGTTTGCCACCGTTTACTTTTTTTACCTGCTTTTTTTCAACATAGTCAATCTCAACCTTGTCTGCACCGCGGTGGCTGGAGTACCATGCGGCAAGTCTTGCTGCTTCTTCAAAGGTACGGTCCGGCGGCATTCCCTGTCCGGCTTTCACAATGACATGGGAGCCTGGTGCACCTTTTGCATGGAACCACCAGTCATTTCCGGTGGCAAACTTAAAGGTCAGTTCTTCGTTCTGATAATTATTTTTCCCAACATAGATGTCATAGCCATCCGAAGAGATATAGTGAAACGGTTTTGAGGTGATCTTCACACGCTTTCCGGTATATTTGCGGCGAATATAACCGTACTGTGTCAGTTCTTCCTTGACCTGCACCAGATCTTCTTCATTTAAGGCAATGTCAAGGGCAGTGGAAATGGATTCCAGATGCTGGATCTCTTCCTCTGTCTCTTTGATCAGATGTTCCAGTGCCTCATAAGTACGCTTCAGTTTTCCATAACGGTCAAAATATTTTTTTGCGTTTTCCTGTGCCGTCAGGGTCGGATCAAGTGGGATTTTTACTGTTTCACCGTTGTAATAGTTTACTGCAGAAAGTTCTTTGCTTCCTGGTTCTGCTTCATATCCATACGTATTTAAAAGCTCTCCGTAAATGCGGAACTTATCACGTTTTTCCGTGTCTTTTAACTGTTTTTTCTGAAGATCATACTTTTTGCGGCTGCGGTCGAGCGCCGTCCCGACAATCCGGCGAAGATCCGAAGATTTCTGGCGGATGCGTGTGATCGTATTCCTTGCCGCATAGTACATTTCCAGCACTTCTGACATTGTATCGTAAGTTTCCGTACGCATATCCTGATACTGGGAGAGTGGAAAAGCTGCATATTCGAGCGGGACTCTTCCATCATATACAATGTTCGGTGTAAAATCATGATTTTCGAGATCTTCCATCATCCGTTTCAACGTATGGAAAAGGTGGATCTGTTCGATCTCCTGGAAGGCATTTGCGCTCTGAGAGGATTCCAGGTTGCTGCGATGGCAGAGTTCTTCTGCGATCAGCGGACTGATGCCGGTCAGCGTGGTATAGATCGCTTTGGAGAGCGGCATGGGCTTCTGGCAGACGCTTGTGCGAAATGCTTCTTCTGTAATTGTCTGCGGATCATATTTGTGCTGCGTTTCCGGGATAAAATACGTCCGTCCCGGAAGAACTTCACGCACGGAGCTGACCTGTGCAGAGACATGCTTGATCGAATCCAGGATCATGCCGTCCTCCTGACAGAAAATGATATTGCTGTGTTTGCCCATCAGCTCGATGATCAGAAGCTTGCGGCAGATATCCCCAAGCTCATTCAAATGCTCGATCTCCATGTTTAAGATACGTTCCATGCCTGGCTGCCAGATGCGCAGGATGCGTCCGCTTCCGATGTGCTTGCGCAGCAGCATACAGAAATTCGGGGCTGTCATAGGACCGCTCTTATTCTGATCTGTCAGATAGACAAGCGGCAGACTTGCACTGGCTGAAACAAGGAGCCGGTATTGTTTGCGGCTGTTTTTTATGGTAAGCATCAGCTCGTCTTTTTCCGGCTGTGCAATTTTATTGATCTTTCCACCTGCAAGGGCATTGTTTAATTCCCATGCCATGCAGGAAATGACGGTTCCGTCAAGTGCCATATCCATATCCTCACTTTCTGAAAAATGATATGATGTCAGGGGCAGAAAATGTTCTGACACCAACATTATAATATAATTATAACATTTTATAGAAGTAAGAACAATATTTTTTGGAAATGCTTGCAATGCAATGACGGGATATGTTAAAATAAAACAAATACTTTATGCTTTAAAGAGGGAAAAGCGACAAAGCAAACAAAACAGGAGGATATTATACATGAAAAAGAAAAAGTGGCAGTTGGCAGTCGCAAGTGTCATGGCCATTGCCCTGATATCCGGCACAAAAGCAGAAGCAAGAGATGATGCTTACCGCGTTCCGCAGCTTTCCGGTGTAACCAAAACCTGGGTCTATCAGGGAGAGACATTTGACAGGAACTGGGATCGCATGCTTGCAGATGACCAGGAAGACGGGGATCTGACAAAAATACTGAGCAGCAGCGGAACTGTTGATACATCGAAGACAGGAACTTACACGCTCACACGGAAAGTACAGGATTCGGATGGGAATGTAGCTTCGCTTGATACACAAGTCACCGTATTGGATAAAAATACGGCTACGGAAGAGGAAAAAACGGTTCAGCGTACTTTGTATACACTTCCGAATGCAGATTACCTGACAGGCATTAGTTTTAATCGGGGATATTACCACGACCGGCAGAATCTGGGAATCTGGATGCCGCAGGGAAGCAGTATTCAGATCCGCATTGTAAATGCAGAGACATTTCAGGAAACCCTGACGATCCAGTTTGAAAATGACGATTCTCAGACGGAATCTTCCGCAGAAATTCCGGCAGACGGAAGCTGGGTAACCTTATCTAACACAAAAGAGACCGACAGTGTACCATTTATCACAACACCGAAAAGTACAACCGTACAGCCGGTGGTTGAATATAAATATACCGATGCCCTGAAAGAAATCCCATATTATCGCTATGGAGATTCCCAACAGGCATTTTTTGATGCCTGGGATGAAAGTCAGGCGCCGTTTGCAATCATAGAGGGCAGTGCGGCTACTTTTCTTGTCCCGGTCTGTGACAAAAACAATATCATCAACTCTTCTTATGGAAATAAAAAAGATGTTTACCGTTTTAAAACATTGGATGAAATGCTGGAATGGTATGCGGCATTTGTAAAACAGTACGATGCCTATGCGGGTCTGGATTTTGATGCAAAGGAACCATGGAATCAGAATGTGCGGGCAAAATTTTTTATCAAAGCCAATGCGCATGGCGCAGGTCAGGCATATTACAGCAAGGATCACAGTGCCTATAATGGAAAAAGCCTGGATACATATCTGGTAAGGGACTGGCTCTCCCTGCACGAATTTGGTCACGGATATGAAGGGGCGATCGCTGCACAGGAAAATCCGTTCGTAGAGACCACCAACAATATTCTCGGTTATTATTTTGAGCCGACTTACCGTCCGGAAGAAGACTTTGGATGGCTGCTTGAGAATTTCACTGGTACAAAGGCACAGCGCTATGCACAGCTTGGACAGCGGATGAAAGACCGTCTGGATACGACCAATACGTTTGCAGATATTGTAGAGGGCGGAAATTATTATAATGTAAGTCTTTACATGTTTACAAACCTTATGAATAAACTCGGACCGCAGAAAGCGGTTTCTGCGATGCATTCCTATTACCGTCAGGTTTATTATCTTACGGGTAAAAAGATGGCTTCTTCGGATGCACTGGCAGAAAGTCTGGATACCCTTGGATATAATGTGCTTCCTTATTTTAAAGCATGGCATATTGTTCCATCCGGAAAAGTGGAAGATAAGATCTATGCGATGGACAAACCGATGCTGTATTTCTTAAAAGAGCTGATTCCGGACGATACCGCGTGTGAGACAACAAGAGTACAGCTTGGACTGGAAGGTATTTACAGCCTGGTAAGTACGGACGATCTTTCAGTGACCGGATATATCAGCAAGGTGAGCCTGGATGTCCAGATTGATGATCTGGAACAGGTAAAAGGTAAGAAAATCCTGATTAAAAACGGTGACAAAGTTGTAAAAGAACTGACTATTTCTGATTCCAGGGTGACATGCAAGCTTCCAGTCGGTATTTACAAAGTAGAGATGCCGTCACCGAAGAGCAACGTATACCAGTATGGAAATGAGTATCTGGTCGCTTCTGTGGGAAATGTCTCTAAAACACTGGTCTATACAAAACAGAGCGGCAATCCGCTGGCAGATGACGCACAGATCCAGCTGCTTGGCCTTGGCGATGCACTTGTGGCAACGGTGAAGGTAGATACGGTTTCACAAAAACTCATCTGGACACTCAGCAGCACAACACCGCATATGTATATAGATGGAACTTATATCAGTATCCGGGTATTAAGCCCGGATGGAAAAGAGCTTTACAGTCAGGAGCTGCAGGGAAAACAAAAAACGGAAAAGGCAAACTTGAAAGTGGATTTTCCTGTAGGTTCAAAGTTGATTCTTTATCACAACGAATCCAAAGGACGGCAGCGTTTTGTGAGTTCCTATACAGGAGAAATCCTGAGTGATTATCAGATTGCAGAATCAGGACAGACTACCACATATCTTATGACAGAAAAAGGTCTGATGCAGAGTGACTGGAAAGACGAGAAACAGATGAATGTCTATGCACGGACACTCAGCCAGTATTCGCAGTATCTTGTTGAAAATATGACAAGAGAAGAAATCGCAGAGAGCAGTCAGTATCACAATCAGATAACGACGATCCTGCTGGCATACGAAAAACTTGATGAGGATGCGAAGAAAGCTTATCAGCGTCAGTATGGAATCCTGATCGGCATGGAACCGGAAGAAGCGTATGCCTATGCGATGATTGAAAACAGTCATCTGACAGCAATGGCAGACAGCGAGCATCCGGGAGAAGGAGCTTCCCTTGCACTGGATGGTGACACGTCTACCATCTGGCACAGCAATTATGGAAATGGAATAAAGGCAGATATCGCAGGGAATAAGAACAACACTTATACAATCTTACTGGATGGAAATATGGATATCGGAAAACTTGCTTATCTTCCAAGACAGGGCGGGAGCAATGGAACTATTCTGAAATATGAACTTTCTTATAGTACAACGGCATCAGGGGATGATTTCCAGACAATTTCCATCAAAGATAATACCTGGGCAAATGATCAGAAACAAAAAGAAGTAACGTTTGATGCACCAAATGCCAGAAGAATCCGTATCCGTGCACTTTCTACAGCCGGAAATCCGGCAGATACCTTTATTTCAGCAGCACAGTTCTATTTGTATGAGAAATACAGCATTTATGCAAAAAAGACATATTTAAGTGATCTGTATCAGACACCGGATGAAAAGGGAAATACGGTAAATACGGATAAAAATGCAGATGGAACAGAGATTTCGCTTCTGGTTAATGGAACAGAACGGAATTTTGAAAAGGGAATCGGTTTGAAAACCGGTGAAAGTGCCCTGTGGGATTTAAGTGGCCTGGGCAGCAACAGCCTTTCTTTCCTGGCAGGTATAAAAGCAGGAGAAAACGCTTCGGCAATCGTGGAGGTTTATGGAGACGGACAACTGTTGTATACAACACAGACTTTAAAAGCAGGAGAAAATGCGCAAGATGTTTATCTGGAAATTTCAAATATAAAAGTGTTAAAAATCTGTGCAGTAAGTGAAAATAAAAACGTTCAGGTGGCACTTGCGGATGTAAAACTTGGAAATGCCGCCGACAAAGAAACACTTTCTTTAAAAATCGGAGATCAGGCGGTTTTTCTGCGCAACAATGCACTTGCACCGGAAGACCGCGGAAAAGCAGTGTTTAAAAGCAGCAATGATGCAGTTGTAAGTGTAAATGAGAAAGGCGTTGTAACAGCGGTTGCAGCAGGAACAGCAGAAGTGACAGCCGATATTGGAAAAGAGAGCGTGATCTGTCAGATTACGGTGAGTGAAAAACCAAAAACAGAAGAAAAGCCAGATGAGTCTGCAAGGACAGAGCTTGCAGAAGCAGTTGCGAGTGAGGAATACAAAACGGTCTATGACAGAGGAAATACAGATGGAAGCTACACTGAGTCGAGCTGGGAAGCATATAAAAAAGCATATGAAAATGCATTGAACCCGGATGAGAAAGCAAGTGAAGAAGATCTGAAAGAGCTGCTGAGTAAGCTTCAGGAAGCCAGAGCTGGATTGAAAACCGTGAAGAAAGAAGCCGAAGAAAAACTTGCAGAAGCAGTTGCGAGTGAGGAATACAAAACGGTCTATGACAGAGGAAATA
>CAJMMS010000066.1 GCA_905214675.1 uncultured bacterium | reverse complement strand
TTCTACAGAGGGTGTCTTTCTTTTGTGCAATATTTTGGATTTGCTCATTTATAGCTTATAAATTAAATAATTTTTATATATTTTTTTCAGGAGGATTTTTATGGAACTTCGACAACTCGAATACTTCCGCGCCATCGTGGATGCGGGAACCATCAGCGGGGCGGCACGGGTGCTGCATATGACACAGCCGCCGTTAAGTTATCAGATCAAAATGCTGGAGGAAGAGCTTCAGGTTCCTCTTCTCATCCGCGGCACGAAGAAAATCACTCTGACCGAGGCAGGAAAAACACTGTATGAACAGGCAGGAACGCTTCTGATGTTTGCGGATCTCACCAGGCGCGAAGTCGTAAAATCCAGTCAGTCTGCGACACTCCACATCGGCATGACGCCATCCACCGTTTCACTGCTCGCCGACTATCTCCTGCGATTTTCCTGGAAATACCCGCACATCCATTTCGATGTCCACGAAGGTTCTACCTTTGCTTTAAAAGACCAGCTCGAAAATCACATGGTGGATCTCACCACGCTCCGCACGCCAATCGTTTTAAATGGCTGCGAGACGAAGACCCTTTTAAAAGAGAGCATCACCGCCATGGCACTCCCTTCTCACCCGCTTTTTGCCGGGCGTGAAACCCTTTCGCTTACAGAACTTGCCGAGCAGCCGCTGATTCTGTCGAACCGCTACCGGAAATACATGCTCTCCGCTTTCGAGCAGGCAGGTCTGTTCTGCGATATCTATCTCACCTGCGAGGACGCCCGCACGGCAATGACAATGGCAGAAAAAGGCCTTGGCATCGCTCTTCTGCCGGCCTCCATGCTGAATCTTTCCCATAAATTAAAGGCCTGCACCATCACAGATGCAGACCTTACAACCGAAATCCTGCTTGCCTGGCGCAAGGGGCGCCTTCCGTCTGAACTTCGGGCTTTTCTGGAATTGTGGGATGAAAATGACTCCCTCAATAATCAAATTCATGTTCCCCAACCGTAATCGTCTGCGTCAGTTTTTCATTCTGATACGGTTTACGGATCTCAATTAGATTCAGAACGGTGTAACCACGCTTTCTCAAAAATTCAATCATCCTGTGGTTATTGGGATGGACATAGTTGTAAACCGTATCGTTTCCATAAGAAGCTGCAATTTCTTCTGCCTTGCCATGCAGTGCGGCAGCGACTCCCTGCCGGCGGTACTCTTCTCTGACAAAGATGGATTCCACCCACACCACCTCGCTCTCAATACGACAGACAACATAACCTGCGTATTCGCCATGCACCGTAGCGGCAAACACTGGAAATCCTGCTAAAAGGTATTCCTTCATTTCTTCCCGTCCGTCTTCCACGTTCGGTTTTGATGCAATTCCTTTATAGGAACGCAGTTCTACTCGAAACAGCGCAACCATTTCTGCAAGGGCATCGTTTACCTGCCTGATTTCTACCAGTTCTATTTTTTTCATGGTTTCTCTCTCCTGCCACTGTCGTTCTTTTTCCTATTTGCAATTCGTCTCGCTGCTCATATCCGTGATCGAAGTATATCAGGCTTCTTTTCTCTTGCGAAACAAATATTCATCCAATTGTTTCCGAATCGTTTCCGGTATTTCTCTTGCCACCGGGCAGACCGCTGCGTTTGCGAATCTTCCGGTAAATACTGTCAGGAAATCAATATCTTTTTGCAGCTGCTCCATCGACATCACATCTTTGACATCGTAGCGGCAGTGAATCGGGGCGACATTTCCGTTGGCAATACGCGCAAACGAAACAGCCGGAACCCCATGATCGGCAAATGGTGTGGAATCACTGGAATAGACGCCGTTTTCTGCCGCAATTGGAAATCCAACTTCTGCAGCCATATAGCTGATGTAATGGGTAAGCTTTTCTTCTGCCGATACACAGGCGATAAATTTTCCCATATACGTTCCGATCATGTCCAGATTGATGTTCAGTACTGTTTGTCTCAGTTCTTTTTCATGATCTCTGACATACGCTTTTGATCCTAAAAGTCCTCTTTCTTCGCTTCCGCAGAATACAAACCGAAGACCATAATTCAGCTCTTTCCCTTTCATCTGCTCCATGATTCCAAGAAGCCCTGCGCATCCGCTCATGTTGTCATATGCACCATGCGAAAGCGATGTCGTATCATAATGCGCGCTTAAAACGATCCATTCTTCTCTTTTTCCCGGCAATTCTGCAATCACATTATGGGATTCTCCATCGTATTCCTTCTGCCGGATTTCCAGACGGATCTGTTTTACTTTATTTTTCACAAGTTCTACTGCCTGTGCGGAGTGAATCATAGCGCAGAGCACTTTCTTTTCCTCTCCGACAACGGCTTCCCGAAGATCTCTCTGATCAATGTCTGTATGTGGGTAATAGCTGTTTCCATATTGGAACAGAATCGCTTTCGCGCCTGCTTTCATCAAATCCTGGTACGCAAAAAATCCGATTCCCTGCGTATCCATCAGCACAATTTTATCTTTTGCACCGGCAACGGAAACCGGATCGGTTCCCGGCATATAGTAGAGTTCGCCTTCCACGCTTCCGCTTCCGCAGCATGTGAGCGCTTTGCATGGAATTCCCATCCCGTCTGCATACAAATGTGCCTCTTCGATTTCGCCCATTGCAACGCGGAAACTTTCCAGTTCTGCCGGGACTCCTAATGTCTCGCACTGCTCCTTTAAATAATTTGCAACCTGCAATTCTTCTTTTGTGCCGCTTGCATGCACAAAATCTGTCTGGTCAAAAATAGATTGTAATTTCATTATATTTACCTTCCCTTTCTTCCTTTAGTCAAGCGGATATTCGCAATCCGCTTTCGCTACTTGCTCATAACCAAAATCGAAATCCCATTTGTAAGCGCAAGCCAGATTTTCATGATTTACGCTTTTCCATGTTGCGCCCAAATATCAGAGAGACTCCATCAACCCTTTGATTCCCCGTTCTTTATAGATATCTTTATAGTATTGGACCTCATCTTTAATCAATTCATCGATCACCTGCATGCCAAGCAGTTCCACCGGCGCCTGGTCATCTGTGAGGATATAATTTCCTTTTTGATATTCTGTAAGATTTGAAGCAACTTCCTGCATCATATTTTTCAGATTTGCATTTGTAAGTTCGCCTGTATGCTTCGTCAGATTCTTTCCGATGTCCGGATCGTCCGACGCAAAGAGTTCCCGGTTGGATGATCCCGCCACATCGACGATAACCTCGGTAGTAAAGACACTTCCAATCGTATCTGAAAGGTACTGATTGATGTTTCCCTCTTTCGTTCCTCGCATATTCATATTTACCACCATGACGCCATCGTCCTTCAGATGCGATTTCACCAGCGCAAAGAACTCTTTCGAGGACATCTGGAATGGAATTGTGATGTCCTGATATGCATCAACCATAATCACATCATATGCTTTCTGCGAGGCGTTTAAAAACGCTCTTCCATCGTAAGTAGTCACCGGAACATCCTCTGAGAGTGAGAAATATTTCCGAGAGAGATCCGTGATCTTCTCATCAATTTCTACGCCTTCGATATTCATGTCCCCAAAATATTTCCTGCACTGTGTGGCGTAGGTTCCCGTACCCATGCCAAGGATCAGCACATCCATCTGATCTGTCGGCTTGTCTTTGAGCATAAGCGGCGCCGCCATCGCATAATCATAGTACATTCCGGTCAGTTCATCCTGCTTCATATAGACAGACTGTACGCCAAACAGAACATTGGTAGACAATGCTACTCTCTCATCATTTTCGTACACCTGAAGATAGTTGTATACAGACTCTCCCTCATATGTCAGGTTGTTTTCCCAGAATGCGAAGGAATCGGAATAACCTGTTCCACAGCAGAACGCGAAAATAAGTACCGATGCAATCACTTTCTTTTTCCCTGCTTTTTCCATCACAAAATACACGATGGATAACGCAAGTAAAATTCCCGCAAAGATCAGAAAAGTGATCGATGTTCCAACCGCAGGGATCGTAACAAACGTCGGCACAAAGGTACCAATAATGCTGCCGATCGTATTGAATGCTCCCAGTGTTCCCACCGTTTTTCCGTTATCATCCAGATTGCTCACCGAATATTTGACCAGCGACGGAGTTACCGTACCCAGTAAAAATAACGGGAACACAAAAATTACCATACAGGCCACAAACGCAGCCAGGATCAGAAAATTGTTATTTACGGAAAAAATCAGAACCGCAGAAATGCCAACAATGATATATTTTCCGACCACGGGAATTAACGCAATCCATAAAGCAGCTACGATGATACGTCCATAGAGCTTGTCCGCCGTTCTGCCTCCATAGATATTTCCCAGTGCCATAGCAATCATGATGGTTCCGATGATGATCGTCCATACAATCTGTGAAGAACTAAAATACGGGGCAAGCAGCCTGCTCGCACCAAGTTCTACCGCCATCACAGACATTCCGGAAAAAAATTCTGTCAGATACAAAAATAACTTGTTTTTTAAGATGCCACGATTTTTTCTTTCCATGTCGACTCCTTTTTTATTTTATCTTTTTGCTGCCATCATGCCGGCAAAAGAGTGAAACATACCGCAAAATGGAACGCACAGAATGCGGAAATGATTTTTCAAACGCGCTCTACTATCATACTATAGACTTCTTTGGAATTTTGCAATATATTTTTCCATGACTCTTAATGTCCAAACAGCCATCCCATAATTTTTTCATCCCGACAGAACAGATAACCGCCTCCGTGCTGATAAGTCACTTTCGTTCCTGCAAAGTAATTTTTCTCTTTTATATCCAGTACCAGCAAATTGTCTATTTCGGATTTTGCTAAACCCTGCTCTGCATACAGCTCATATAAAATCTGATACGCTTCTTTAAACGGTTCTGATCCATAATATTCATCACTTTCGCCAATCACAAAATAGACCGGTGTTTTTGCCTCTGTCACCGGTTCATATACTCCATCCCATTTGGAGCTGCACATGAGCGCTGCAGTAAACAGTTCCGGCTTTTTTCCCAGGATCAGCGCCAGCGTTTCTCCTCCGCCGGAATAGCCGTTACTATATACTTTTCCGGATTGATCTTATAATTCTCAAGAAGATACTACGTCAGCTCGATTGCCTGATCCGCGGATGTCTCACCCCAGTCATTTAACTGCGGTGCTACGATAATTATCTCCGAATTGTATTTTTGTGCCTCAAAACCAAAATCCTCTGTCCTGATATTTTCCCCCACACCTTGAAAGTACAGTCCCTGATAGCCGGGCAGTGTTACATATAATGCATATTCTTTTGTTCCGTCATAAGAATCCGGAATATATACATTATAATGAATATCCCCCTCCTGCTCCGAATGCAGGACACAATCCAGGATAAATCCCCGGTATTTCTCACTTCCTATGGTAACATTTTCCACTTTTTCCGGTTCTGCTGCCCCTTCTGATGCTGCTGTTCTTTCTGTTTCTTCCAGCTCTGTCATTTCTTCTGTATCCTTTGAATCCTCTATCTGTTCAGATCCCGCTGCCGGAACATCCATATTCCTTTTTCCAGCGCTTTTAAAAAACTGTCTGGATAGCAGAAGCGATATAGCAAAAATAGCAAAGCAAACCGTAATCAGCATTATTTTTCTTTTTGTCATAATGTGAATTCCTCCTTTTTTTACTATTTTTAATCATAGCAAAACGAGACCTCCATAAGAAGTCTCGTTTTTTTTCAGTCATAACCTTTCCGTTTATTCTTCTGGTCAAAGCTCTACCACTTTCGTTGCCAGCTTTTTGGCAAACCTTGCATCATGCTCCACGATCAGCATCGTTGGCTGGAACTGCGCAATCAGTTTCTCAATCTGCATCCGTGAAAATACATCAATATAATTCAGCGGTTCATCCCACAGATAGAGATACGCAGGTGTTAAAAGGCTGGCAGCAATCAATACTTTTTTCTTCTGTCCCTCGGAAAATTCCTCCATGTTTTTTACAAACTGTTCTCTGTCCAGATCCAGGCTGCGCAACATGGAAAGGAGCATTGGCTCATCAATTTCCTGCTTTTTGGCAAATTCTTTCAGTGTTCCGGACAGATGCGAGGTATCCTGGTTGATATAGGAAATGACGAGATTTGAGGCAATCGAACAGGTACCCGTTGCCATTATATTTTCGCCGGAAAGATTTTCGCATCCGGACATCGTAATTTTCCGCTTTTCGATTCCGCCATTGGAAGAATTTTGCAGGTTCTGCGTCAGAATATACTTGATCAGGCTGGATTTTCCACAGCCATTTTTTCCTTTCAGAAAAACACGGTCTCCTTGTTTCAGTTCAAAATTCAATCCGGTGATCACATGTTCTTTTCCATCCCGATATTTTAAGGAAAAATCCCTGCATTCGATCAGCCGTTCTTTGTAATGGGAAAGCGGCATAATCTTTAAATCTTTTACCGTTTCGATATCTTTTAACAGCCCTTCCTTTTTCTCGATCTCCCGGTCCATTCTCTCCTCGTACGCTTTGACGCGCGACTGCATTTTCTTCGTCTTTGCTCCGATATACGATCGTGTCGATATCGATCTGTCATGTTCTTTGGCTGGATCATATCCAATCTTGGTATTTTCATTTTTTTCTGCCCAGCGCGAAGAACAGTCGGCGGCTGCCTTTAGTTTTCCAATTTCTTTTACACGTTTTTCATGTTCCATTCTGGCAAAATGATCTGCTTTTTCCTTGTTTTCCCACCAGCTGGAAAAATTGCCGCTCTGTACTTCGATCGAGGCCCGGTTTAAAACCAGCACATGATCGATGCAGGCATCCAGCAGATCCCTGTCGTGGGATACCAGAATAAATCCTTTTTTTGACGCCAGATATTTTTTGATAATCTCTCTGGCGTCCTGATCCAAATGGTTGGTGGGTTCATCGATCAGCAGAAAATCATTTTCACCGGAAAAAAGGACTGCAAGCATAACCCTGGTCCGCTCCCCAAAGCTTAACGTACCAAATGGTCTGTACAAAAGTTCTGCGTCCATATCCAGTTTTTCCAATTCACAAAGAACTCTCCAGCTCTCTACTCCCGCTTTCCAGTCTTCCATCAGCTCCGCTGCTGTCCGTTCCAGATCTTTTTGTTTCACCGGATACGGAAAATAATCGAAGACAACCGAGCGGGTGATCGCTCCCTGGTATTCGTATTTTCCCAGGAGTAACTGAAGAAACGTTGTCTTTCCCTTTCCGTTTCTTCCCACAAAACCAAGCTTCCAGCTGGTGTCGATTGAAAACGATACATTTTCAAAGATTGTATCATAACTTCCTTCATACCCAAAGGTTAGATTACTGACATTGATCTGTGCCATAAAAACTCCCTTCTGCCTGTTTTTCTTTTTCTCACGGCATAAAAAATTCTGCCTAGAGTATTTAAAAAGCGAGCCCGCTTTGCGTACGCAAAACAGACCCGCATCCTAAACAGACACAGCGTGCATGGCACTGGTGTCGGAACATAACGAATCGTCTGAGTATCTAATTTAAGCGTACACAAAATAACCCGTTTCAAACAGGTCTTACCAAAATACAATTGTGTTTTCCAGCTTAAATTATTTCAGATACATTCCCTCACCTTTACACGTTCATGTTCTTTCTTTTTTCTATTCATGCTTTAAAGCGTCTTCGAAAAGCATTTTTCAAATATGCTCTATGCATAGTTGGACAATATCACAGATTTGCTGATCTGTCAATGCCAAACTAATTTCTCAGCATCTTTTCATTTTACATAAAAATAGTACAAGACCTTCCAAAAATGCCAGATCTCTGGGCTGGAACATCCTTTTCCACTCAGAAAAAATCCCCATGCCGGATCAAATGCCCGGGTTCAGCTACCAGAAACTGCTCATCCCATTCTCCCGACACCAGTTTTTCCAGGATTCGGTTACTTCCCTGCACATAGTCCAACGCTGCATGAATCATATCTGCATTTTTCTGCGCCTGCTCCGCATACGCAAGTTCATAACAATCATTATACCCTGTATCAATGATATTCAGAAAATAATACTGGTCAAACCACATGTGGAACAACGTTTCTTCATCCAGTCCCTGAAATTCCTTGGATGCTTTCCGATAATCTTTCAATAGTGATAACACAGAAAATTTTTCAGGATCATCCTCATAAAGATACAGATGCCCGCTCTCCTTGCAGTTGGGGATGTACCGGTCATCTGTGGCTAAAAGCAGGGACACACAATCATCTACTCTTGGAATCACAGTCCTTACCTGTGCCCGCACCTGGTCCCAAACTCCTCCGCAAAATCCCATGGCAGCCAGAATCGTATCCGGCTTCCTTTTTCTTTTTTCCAGTTCCTGCCAAATCACCGTTTTCATAGTCGCCGGCTCTACGTGATAGATCCGGTCAATGACTATAATCGGATAATTGGTATGCATCTTCTCCTGTGCCCGTTTCACATAACGTTCCAGCGAACTGCAAGTCAAAATGACGGTTTCTTTTTCCATATTCGTGCTCCTCGTACAATATATAAAAATTGATTTATCTGCGTCGTTTACCGTAAGTTTTTCTTTCTATGTTATACTACAATAGTTTTGATGTTGGGATCAAAACCATAAATAACTTTGTCCTCTATTTCTATAAAGAGTTTTCTGAAATTCAATGCTGCTATCTTGGAACCGAAAAAGAACTTGCCCCGCTGTTTCCCACGAGGTATCTTTTC
>CAJMMS010000065.1 GCA_905214675.1 uncultured bacterium | reverse complement strand
CACGTTTTGTAGAGCATATTTCGAGTTATTTTCACGTTTTGTAGGGAACTTTACATTTTTACAGTCTTTCCAAAGAGATCTATGCACTCGACAACCAGATTGAAACAGGAAATGAGATCGTCAACCAGGTGATCAACCTCAAATATGCAACGGCTCATAAGCATCAGATCCCGATGGATATTCAGATCGTACTGCCGCCGCATCTTTCAATCCCAGATCACCTTCTCTGTTCTCTTGTTGCAAACCTTCTGGACAATGCGATTGAAGCATCCATAAAAATCAAAGATCCAAAGATTGTGATTGAAATGAAAATGGTCAAGGATTATCTCTCCCTGACCATTCGAAACAAAATGAATCCTTCCATGCAAAATACGGCACTTACCATCCGCACGACCAAAGCAGATAAAAAACAGCATGGGCTTGGCCGTCAGATCATCGATGATATCGTCCTCCGTTATAACGGGATCTCCACCAAAGAGATCAAAGACGGATGGTATATCGCCAGTGTGATGCTGGAACTTGGGGCAGAATGATCTGCCCTGTTTTTTTGCGTTCGTTTTCTTTAAACGAGGTTGGTGTATCCCATCAGGGATTCATCTACTGCTTTTGCCGCTTCCCTTCCTTCGTGGATCGCCCACACAACGAGAGACTGTCCGCGGTGCATATCACCTGCCGTAAAGACATTCTTTACGGAAGTCTGATATTTTTCCGGTTCCGTTGCTACGTTCGTACGCGGTGTCAGATCTACTTTAAAGGCATCGGTCACATATTTCTGTGAGCCAAGAAAACCGGCTGCGATCAGTACGACATCCACTTCAACCGTCCATTCGCTCCCTTCCACCGGAACCATCATCATGCGGCCTGTTTTCTCATCTTTTTTGCTCTGTAATTTGACCAGCACTGCTTTTTTCAGTCTGCCCTTGTCATCGGCAATGAATTCTTTGACTGTGGTCTGATAGATACGCGGATCATGTCCGAATACGGCAATGGACTCCTGCTGGCCGTAATCGGTCTTGCAGACTCTCGGCCACTCCGGCCATGGATTGTTTGCTGCTCTCTGATCTGGTGCTTTCGGCATCATCTCCAGTTGTACCACAGAGGATGCACCCAGGCGGATGGCTGTTCCGACACAGTCGTTTCCGGTATCACCGCCTCCGATGACCATCACTTTCTTATTCTTGCAGGTGACAAATTTCTGATCTGCCAGCTTTGAATCCAACAGGCTCTTTGTCACACCTTTCAGGAAATCAACGGCAAAATAGATGCCTTCTGCCTCGCGTCCCGGAACTTTGATATCTCTTGGGTTCGATGCTCCGCAGCAGAGTACCACGCGGTCGAAATCCTTCAGAAGTTTTGCTGCTTTGACATCCACGCCGACGTTGACATTTGTCTTAAAGATCACGCCTTCTTCTTCCATCAGGCGGATGCGGCGGTCGATCACAGATTTCTCCAGTTTCATATTCGGAATACCGTAACGGAGCAGACCTCCAAGGCGGTCGTTTCGCTCAAATACCGTCACCTCATGGCCGCGGCGGTTCAACTGCATGGCAACGGCAAGTCCGGACGGACCGCTTCCGATCACGGCTACTTTTTTTCCGGTACGCACTTTCGGCGGCTGTGCCTTGACAAGTCCTGTCTCGTAGGCACGCTCGATGATCGCACGCTCGTTCTCTTTTGTGGAGACCGGGTCTCCGTTTAAGTTGCAGGTGCAGGCTGCTTCGCAGAGTGCCGGACACACTCTGGAAGTAAACTCTGGAAAACAATGTGTTTTCATCAGACGGTTGTAAGCCTGTTCCCAGTTTCCGGTATAGACAAGATCATTCCATTCCGGGCAGAGGTTGTTCAGCGGACAGCCGGATGCCATACCGTTTATCATTTTTCCGTACTGGCAGAACGGCACTCCGCATGCCATACAGCGTGCTCCCTGAAGCTGCTGTTTTTCCAGCGGCAGAGGGATATGAAATTCATTAAAATTTTTGATACGCTCAAGCGGTGCGATCTCTTCACTCACTCTTCTTTCGTACTCTAAAAATCCGGTTGGTTTTCCCATTTCTTTTCCCTCCTATCTCGCTTTATTTGCATAAAATGCTTCAATCTGTGCCTGCTCACTGCTCAGGCCTTTCTCTTCCATCTGCACGATCGCCATCATCATACGGTTGTAATCATGCGGGATGATCTTCTTGAATTTCGGCAGGTATTCTTCAAAATGATTCAGTATTTCTTTTCCTTTTGCAGAATTGGTGTATGCCGTATGTTCTGCGATCATATCTTTTAATTCCTGCACATCGTATTTATTGCCAAGTTTTTCAACGGATACCATCTGCTTGTTGACTTTTGTATACAGATTGTTGTTTTCATCCAGTACATAAGCAACTCCGCCGCTCATACCGGCTGCAAAATTTTTGCCGACTTTTCCGATGACAACGACACGTCCGCCCGTCATATATTCACATCCGTGGTCCCCGACACCTTCTACTACTGCTTTTGCACCGGAATTTCGCACGCAGAAACGTTCTCCGGCAACACCGTTGATATAGGCTTCTCCGCTTGTCGCACCGTACAGTGCCACGTTTCCGATGATAATGTTTTCATCTTCTTTGAATTTTACACCGGTTGGTGGGTAAACGATCAGTTTTCCGCCGGATAACCCTTTTCCGAAATAGTCGTTGCTGTCGCCGACCAGCTCCAGTGTCAGTCCTTTCGGGATAAAGGCTCCAAAACTCTGTCCGCCTGCACCTTTACATTTCACAGTGTAGGTATCTTCATCCAGTGTATCACCGTAACGTTTTGTGATCTCGGCACCAAACTGTGTACCAAATGCACGGTTGATGTTGGTAACATCGACTTCGATGCTCCGCTTCTGTTTTTTCTCCAGAGAAGCTTTCAGTTTTTTCATCAGGATGGTCTGATCCACGGTCTCTTCCAGTTTGAAATCATATACCTGAGAAGGATCGAAAGTCACTTTCATGCCTTTGCCTGCATATGGATTCTCCAGAATACGGCTCAAATCTACTTTTGCTGCGTTTACATTTGCAGCATGTTCTTTCTTCTTCAGCAGTTCGCTGTGTCCAACCATCTCATCGACGGTGCAGAATCCCAGTTTTGCCATGTATTCACGAAGTTCCTGTGCAATGAACCTCATAAAGTTTTCCACGTACTCAGGTTTGCCGCGGAAACGTTTTCTCAGCTCCGGATTCTGCGTTGCCACGCCGACCGGACAGGTATCCAGGTTGCAGACACGCATCATCACACATCCCATGGTAATCAGCGGAGCAGTTGCAAAACCGAATTCTTCTGCTCCAAGCAATGCAGCGATCGCTACATCACGGCCGCTCATCAGTTTTCCGTCTGTCTCGATGCGGACTTTATTTCGCAGTCCGTTCATGATCAGTGTCTGGTGTGTTTCTGCAAGTCCGAGTTCCCACGGAAGTCCTGCGTTGTGGATGGAGCTTCTCGGTGCAGCTCCGGTACCTCCGTCGTAACCGGAGATCAGTACAACCTGTGCTCCTGCTTTTGCAACACCGGCTGCGACCGTTCCGACACCGGCTTCGGATACCAGTTTGACGGAAATTCTTGCATCTTTGTTTGCATTTTTCAGATCATAGATCAGCTCTGCCAGGTCCTCGATTGAATAAATATCGTGATGAGGCGGTGGTGAGATCAGGCTCACGCCCGGTGTGGAATGTCTGGTCTTTGCAATCCACGGATAAACTTTTCCGCCCGGCAGATGACCGCCTTCCCCAGGTTTTGCCCCCTGTGCCATTTTGATCTGGATCTCCTGTGCACTGACCAGATATTTGGAAGTAACACCGAAACGTCCGGATGCAACCTGTTTGATTGCAGAACAACGGTTCCTGTTCGGATCGGTAACGATCATACGTTCCAGATCTTCGCCACCCTCACCGCTGTTTGATTTACCGTGCAGACGGTTCATGGCGATCGCCAGTGTCTCATGTGCTTCCTGAGAAATGGAACCATAGGACATTGCTCCGGTCTTAAATCGTTTTACAATGGATTCGACACTCTCTACTTTTTCGATCGGCACACCTTTTTCCGGATAATCAAAATCCATCAGGCTTCGCAGATAACCGGTCTCTTCTTTGTCTACCAGATCGGTGTACTGTTTGAACAGGTTGTAATCGCCTCTCCAGGTGGACTGCTGCAGCAAATGGATGGTCTGAGGATTGTAACGGTGATGCTCACCGGCACTTCTCATTTTATGTCTTCCGATACTATACAGTGTTTCATCCACATCCAGTCCCAGCGGATCAAATGCTCCGGAATGCAGCTTGTCGGTCTCTTCTGCGATGTCTTTCATCGTGATACCGCCGACACGGCTGACGGTGTTTGTGAAATATTTATCGATTACTTCTTTATCAATGCCGATTGCCTCAAAGATCTGTGATCCCTGATAAGACTGGATCGTGGAGATTCCCATTTTGGAAGCGATTTTTACGATTCCGCTAAGGACAGCCTGATTGTAATCTTCCACTGCTGCGTAATAATCTTTATCCAGCATCCTGCTGTCGATCAGTTGATGGATCGTATCCAGTGCAAGATATGGATTGATCGCACTTGCGCCATAACCGAGCAGAGTTGCAAAATGATGTACTTCTCTTGGCTCGCCGGATTCCAGGACAATTGCCAGTGATGTTCTCTTTTTCGTCTTTACGAGGTGCTGATGCACAGCGGAAACCGCCAGCAGCGACGGGATCGGCACACGGTTTTCATCCACACCGCGGTCTGTCAGGATCAGGATATTCGCTCCGTCTCTGTGTGCTCTGTCTACCTCGACAAACAGATAATCAATGGCTTTTTCCAGGCTTGTGTTCTTATAATAGGTGATCGGGATCTCGGCTACTTTAAAGCCTTCAACATCCAGATTTTTGATCTTCAGCATATCCGTGTTGGTCAGGATCGGATTGTTGATCTTCAGTACCTGACAGTTCTTCGCCTCTTCCTGAAGCAGATTGCCGTCCTCACCGATATAAATAGTAGTGGAAGTTACCACTTCTTCACGGATCGCATCGATCGGCGGGTTCGTCACCTGTGCAAACAGTTGTTTGAAATAATTGAACAGCGGCACATGGCTCTCAGAGAGAACCGCCAGCGGTGTGTCAATACCCATGGAGGCAATGCCTTCTGCACCGTTCTTTGCCATATTTAAAATAGAAGTACGGTATTCTTCGTAAGTATAGCCAAACGCTTTCTGCAGTTTTACACGTTCTTCATTGCTGTACTCTTCCACACGTTTGTTCGGAATCTTCAGATCTGCAAGATTTACCAGATAACGATCCAGCCACTCACCATACGGCTGTTTTCCTGCATAACTTTCTTTCAGCTCATCGTCATCGATCACTCTTCCCTGTACAGTATCCACCAGCAGCATTTTGCCTGGATGCAGTCTTTCTTTGAGTACGATCCTGGTCGGGTCAATATCCAGCACACCGACCTCAGAAGATAAGATCAGGTATCCATCGTCAGTGATATAGTATCTGGAAGGACGCAGGCCGTTGCGGTCAAGCACCGCTCCTACGACATCTCCGTCGCTGAACAGGATTGAAGCCGGTCCGTCCCACGGCTCCATCATCGTTGCATGATACTGATAAAAATCTTTTTTGCTCTGGCTCATGGTTTTGTTGTTTGCCCATGGTTCCGGAATCGTGATCATCACAGCCAGCGGCAGATCCATACCGCTCATCACCATAAATTCCAGTGTGTTGTCGAGCATTGCCGAGTCTGAGCCGGAAGTGTTGACAACCGGCAGAACTTTGTGCAGCTCTCCTTTGAAATGCTCGGAGAACATCGTCTCTTCGCGGGCAAGCATCTTGTCAGCATTTCCGCGGATCGTGTTGATCTCACCGTTGTGTACGATAAAGCGGTTCGGATGTGCTCTCTCCCAGCTTGGGTTGGTATTGGTACTGAAACGGGAGTGTACGATTGCGATCGCAGATTCATAATCTGCATCCTGCAGATCACAGAAGAAGGTACGGAGCTGTCCTACCAGAAACATACCTTTGTATACGATCGTTCTGCTTGAGAGAGAAACCACATAAGAATTGTCATTGCTCTGTTCAAACACACGTCTTACTACATACAGTCTGCGGTCAAAATCAATTCCTTTTGCCAGATGTTTTGGTTTTGCCACAAATCCCTGCATAATACATGGCATACATTCCAGTGCTTTGTGTCCGAGAACTTCCGGAACAACCGGAACTTCCCTCCATCCCAAAAATTTAAGACCTTCTTTTTCTACGATGATCTCAAACATTTTCTTTGCCTGGTTCTTTTTCAGTTCATCCTGAGGGAAGAAGAACATACCGATTCCGTATTCTCTCTCAGAACCTAAAAAGATGCCGAGGGACTCACAGGTTTTGGAGAAGAACTTGTGTGAAATCTGAAGCATGATTCCTACACCATCACCTGTTTTTCCTTCGGCATCTTTGCCAGCTCTATGTTCTAGATTTTCTACTATCTTTAATGCGTTTTCGACGGTTCCGTGGGATTTGACACCCTTAATGTTTACGACTGCTCCTATACCGCAGTTATCGTGTTCAAATTCCGGCTGATACAGCCCAGGAGTCTGAACGGCTTCGTTCAATTTTGCTGTACTCATACGTCTTTCCTTTCTTAAGTTGTAATATTTCAAAGCTTGCAATGACTATACACCTATTTTTTTCATTTGTAAAGACGTATTTTTCTTTAAATTGTCAGATTATTTGTTAATTCAATTTTAAAATTATATTTTTTTGTTTTTTCTTAATTATTTTTTCATTTGTTCCTGTATTTTTTAAATTGTGTCTGTTTTGCTTTTCAAGTAAATTTCAAAAATACATATAACATTCTTCTGTACACCTCTGTCATCCATCAAAAACTTCTGTCTGATATATTTAAACTGCGCTCAGTAATACTGTCATCAGATTAGAGGCTGCATGAAACAGAATCGGTACTCTCAAATCTTCAAAATGATGGTAAAGCAGATTCAGGATAATCCCCATCAGAAATGCAAACAATCCCTGAATGATATTTCCATGATAAAGTGCAAAGATTGCCGCTCCAAGAAGTACTGCCTGCCTTACCGAAAGATATCTCTCCAGTTTCTGATATACAAGTCCGCGAAAAACCAGTTCTTCTGTAATCGGAACAGCAATTCCCATCCCAAGTATCTGAAAAATCATCCGTCCGGAAAGCAATGCGTCCTGTGCTTCATTTGAAATCCCCTGATCTGCCACTATCCAGGACAGAAGTGCTGAAAACAGAAAATTTAATCCCACTGCTACCAGAATTGTTTCCAACACTACATACCAGGTTATTTTCTTTTTCTGTTTCGGCCACAATGTTTCTTCTTTGTGATAAAAATACAAAAACAGCGGCATCGTAAGAACCGCTGCCAGCATTGTTCGCAGTGCAGCATCTTTCAATCCCGTCATTGCCATAACCTGCAATGCCAGAAAATGAACCAGTATCGGAAAAACAGTATCTATGATTTTATATTCCAAGTTCATCACCTCTTAAGTTTTGAACCATCATAGCATATTTTATCTTTTCGTACAATCTCCCCTGTCGTATTTTTTCAGTTCCTCTAATCTTGCAAAAAACATGTCTTTCCACTGCGGTGCATCCCGAAACATTTCTTCCCTGATCTCACAGATCTGATTCATTCCAATCTCACGTACCGCATCAATCGCTGCTTCACGCTGTGTCTGCCGTTTCGGCAATACCGTCTGACAGTTTGCCCCGTCCATGGTATCATAACTTTCAAAGCTCTTATTCAGATCCATAATCGGATACAGCGAAAGATATTCATTTGTCTGATTGTCAACCAGAAATCCCCAGTTTTCCGGATGGCGGTCTGTATTTCCGATCAGGTAATCCAGAATGTTCATCCCATAATATGTCTTTTTATCTACACGGATACATTCTTCCAGAACATCAAGATCATGATTCACAGCATAAATCTGAAATGCCATCTTCGAAACCATAGAATACCGTTTTGATGTTACAATCCTGCTTGCACTTACCTTTTCCCCATCATAAAAATCTTCCTGATATGCCACCTGCTTAAAATCAAAACACTGACTGATCCGACTTGCAAGTACTTCTCTTTTTACCGTTTCTTCGCCGCCATCCTTCAGTAAAACAAACGTATCCCCTTTTCGAATCCATGCTTTGGGGAAACAACCTCTGGTAGACAAATCCGGTGCAAGCTCCTGATTTGTCACCGTCATCGACTTTCCCCGTAAGGAAAGTTCCACTACCGCCTCATTCAGAGAGTTATCATACAGATTTATCTCATCATACGATATCATTTCTTCTTTTTCTTTTACCCAATACAGATCTGTAAGCGATACACAATGATAAGAAAGGGAAATTTTTGCACGGTCCCGGTCTGTGATTGCCTGTGCCATTCCAATACTGTTCAGAATCTCTTTCGCATATTTACGATCCAGTGAAAGTACTCTGGATGCACACCAGTGATTAAAATTATCTATATTATTAAGCTGGATTTCAAAATCTCTTCCTTCTTCCAGATAAAGATCATATGGGAGATATTTTTCATCATAAATAACTGCCTGACCGTTTGTTGTAATCTCAGCAACTTTTCTCTCCCCATGCAGTATCTCATAACACAACGTTTTCTTCCGTTTTGCCTGATAAGATACGTTCTCCTCATTCAGTTCAATCTCTATCGCACCCTGTAATAAATAATCACTCACATTCTCACCATTCCTGCTGTTCACTGTAAATCGTATATTCTACTTTTCGTGGCCGTACCTTCCCATTATCATCACCACACAGATAAGACCAGAACATAAAATACATATTCTTTCCATCTATAACTCCAAGTTTTATCGGTTTCGTAAGTCCCGTGCCATCTGCCGAAAAGTTTTTGCAGATCAGTTCAATTTTTGTTTTGGATACTCTGGTTTCTATCTTTCTGGTTTCAGTATCATTTTCTTCAAACTGAAGCACAAGTGTAAACGCAAACGCATTATCCGCAGTAATATTCAGTCTGAGATCCCCATTTGTTTCAGCCAGAAACACCGTACCATGATCCAGAAGCTTCATGCCACCAGATGTCATTTTTATCTGCATACCCTTCACCTCTCTGCCAGTCATGTTCCCATTTTAACATGTTACTGCCAGAGAAACAAATAAAAATTTGCGGTGGTTTCCTGGCGCATGTACGAAAAGGAAATCACCGATT
>CAJMMS010000064.1 GCA_905214675.1 uncultured bacterium | reverse complement strand
GTATTTTTATTGTATTTTTATTCACACACAGTGTATATTATTCATTTCATGGCTGTTTTTATAACTTTTTCGTTTTTTACTTGCATAATTATGATAACTGTTGTATAGTGTATGATACCAGGGTCGAAAGCCCAAAACCACAATGTGCCTGCACAGGAATGGTTTTATAGCTTAACAATCCACACGGTATCTTTTGTCTTTGACTTACAAAATGATCATAAATTTCAGGAGGAATACATATCATGAAAGAAAAAGTAGTTCTGGCATATTCAGGCGGTCTCGATACCACCACACTGATCCCTTGGTTAAAGGAAACCTTTGATTATGAAGTTATCTGCTGCTGCATCGACTGCGGACAGGGTAACGAGCTGGATGGTCTGGAAGAGAGAGCGAAACTGTCCGGTGCTTCTAAATTATATATTGAAAATATCATTGATGAATTCTGTGACGATTTCATCATGCCTTGCGTAAAAGCCGGTGCTGTTTACGAGCACAAATACCTGCTTGGTACTTCCATGGCACGTCCGGTTATCGCAAAGAAACTGGTTGAGATTGCACGTAAAGAAGGTGCTACTACTATCTGCCACGGTGCTACCGGTAAAGGTAACGACCAGATCCGTTTCGAACTGGCGATCAAGGCACTGGCTCCGGATCTGAAGATCATCGCTCCATGGCGTATGACCGATGTATGGACCATCCAGTCCCGTGAAGACGAGATCGAATACTGTAAAAAACACGGCATCGACCTGCCGTTTGACCACAGCCACAGCTACAGCCGTGACCGTAACTTATGGCACATCAGCCACGAAGGTCTGGAACTGGAAGATCCTGCAAACGAGCCAAACTTCGAAAACATGCTGGTGCTTGGCGTGACACCGGAACAGGCTCCGGAAAAAGGCGAATATATCACCATGACTTTTGAACAGGGTGTTCCGAAAACTCTGAACGGAAAAGCCATGAAAGTTTCTGAGATCATCACAGAGCTGAACGCTCTTGGCGGCAAACATGGTATCGGTATCGTAGATATCGTAGAAAACCGGGTTGTCGGTATGAAATCCCGTGGTGTATACGAGACACCGGGC
The DNA here is from genome assembly GCA_905214675.1 of uncultured bacterium. GTDB lineage: Bacteria > Bacillota > Clostridia > Lachnospirales > Lachnospiraceae > Hominisplanchenecus. The sequence continues at coordinate 8,420 of CAJMMS010000064.1, read as the reverse complement.
GGAACCATCCTGATGGCAGCCCATGAACAGCTTGAAGAACTGACTCTGGACCGTGAGACCATGGAAACAAAGAAAAAACTCGGCAGCCAGTTCGCTCAGGTTGTATACGAAGGAAAATGGTTCACGCCGCTGCGTGAGGCAATCCAGGCTTTCGTTGAAGTAACACAGAAATATGTAACCGGTGAAGTAAAATTCAAACTTTACAAAGGAAACATCATCAAAGCCGGCACTACTTCTCCATATAGCCTGTACAATGAATCTTTAGCATCCTTCACAACCGGTGATATGTACGATCACAATGATGCAAGCGGATTTATCACTCTGTTTGGTCTGCCTCTGAAAGTACGTGCTATGATGCTCGCTGAAGTAGAAAAGAAAAACCTCGGTGAATAATTCTGTAAATATTTTTCATCCGAAGTCCGGCGATGTTCTGTGACTTCACAAGTAACCTGAATGTAAGGGAGCACTGCAAAAAGTGCTTCCTTTTTCAGATTTCAGATTATCCCAAAACAGAACTGTTTTTATATCGTCAAAATAAGCAGGAGGTTTGCATGGTCAGTTTTGAATATTATCGTATTTTTTATTTTGTAGCCCATTATAAAAGCTTCACAAAAGCTGCCGAAATTTTAAATAACAATCAGCCAAATATCACCCGCTGCATGAACATTCTGGAAAATGAACTGGAATGTAAACTGTTTGTACGCTCCAACCGCGGAGTCACCCTGACACCGGAAGGAGAAAAGCTGTTCCAGCATGTGGCAATCGCCTATGAACAGCTCTTTATGGCAGAATCCGAACTGAAAAAAGATAAAAGTCTGGAAAGCGGCCTTATCACCATCGGCGCAAGTGAAACAGCCCTGCGTCTGCTGCTGCTTGACCGTCTGGAAACCTTTCACGCACAGTATCCTGGTGTCCGCCTGAAAATTTCCAACTTTTCCACACCGCAGTCCATTCAGGCACTGGAAAACGGACTGGCCGATATTTCCGTTGTCACAACACCGCTCAAACTAAAAAAATCCATGCGTCATTATACGCTTGCTTCTTTCCGTGAGATTCTGATCGCCGGACCAAAATATGCTGAGTTTGCTTCCAGAACGCATTCACTTTCTGCACTTACTGATATTCCATTTATCTCACTTGGTCAGCATACCGGAACCAGAGAACTGTACATAGACTATTTTTTGCAGCACGATCTGCCATTTCGCCCGGACATGGAAGCCGCTACCGCTGATCAGATCCTGCCTATGATCCGTCACAATCTTGGTATTGGATTTTATCCGGAAGCACTGGCAGAAGAAGCCATAAAAAAAGGCGAAGTGGTACAACTCCACCTCACCTCAAAAATCCCGGAACGCGAAATCTGTCTGATCTGGGACAAAAACCGTCCAAAAAGCATTGCCGTCCGCAAGCTTATGGATGCATTGCAGACGGCAAACATGTAGATTACAGGAAGTATGTATATCAGATGTGAAATGCTTTTTTCTGTGGATAGATTGCGGATGCTCCGAGTTCTTCTTCGATGCGAAGCAGCTGGTTGTATTTTGCAACACGCTCGCTTCGGCTCGGTGCTCCTGTCTTGATCTGGCAGGTGTTCAGTGCAACAGCCAGATCTGCGATAGTGGTATCTTCTGTCTCGCCGGAACGATGAGAAGTAACCGCCGTGTATCCTGCATTGTGGGCCATCTTGATCGCTTCGAGTGTCTCAGATACCGAACCGATCTGATTTAACTTAATCAGGATCGAATTACCGCAGCCAAGCTCGATGCCTTTGGAAAGACGTTCCGTATTGGTAACGAACAGGTCATCGCCTACGAGCTGCACCTTGTCACCTAATTCTGCGGTCAGTTTCTTCCAGCCTTCCCAGTCTTCCTCATCCAGTGCATCCTCGATGGAGATGATCGGGTATTTTTCAACCAGAGCTTTCCAGTGGTCGATCAACTGCTCAGATGTATAAACCGTTCCTGCTTTCGGCAGTTTGTACTCTCCGACTGTTCCTGTCTTCCACTCTGAAGAAGCTGCATCCATAGCGATCATAAAATCGCTTCCCGGCTCATAACCGGCTTTTTTCACTGCTTCCAGAATCGTCTCGATCGCTTCTTCGTCAGATTTCAGTGCCGGTGCAAAACCGCCTTCATCACCAACAGAAGTAGCCAGTCCTCTTTCTTTTAAGATAGAAGCCAGTGCATGGAATACTTCTGCACACCATCTCAAGCACTCTTTAAAGGAAGGTGCTCCTACCGGCATGATCATAAATTCCTGTACATCCAGTCCGGAAGATAATGCATGACATCCACCGTTTACGATGTTCATCATCGGTACCGGGAGACGGTTTGCATTGACACCGCCAAGGAAACGGTACAGGGGGATCTCAAGTGCAGTCGCAGCCGCACGGCAGCTTGCAATCGATACTGCCAGGATTGCATTTGCTCCTAAGTTGGATTTATCTTTTGTTCCGTCTGCTTCTTTCATCGCTGCATCCACTGCATAAATATCAGATGCATCTTTGCCTTTCAGTGCTTCATGGATCACGGTGTTGATGTTTGCAACTGCTTTTGTCACACCTTTGCCGCCAAAACGTTCTTTATCATTATCACGAAGTTCCAATGCCTCGAACTCTCCTGTGGAAGCTCCGCTTGGTGCGGTTCCTCTTCCAATCGTGCCGTCAGCCAGATAAACTTCTGCTTCTACGGTTGGATTGCCTCTGGAGTCGATGATTTCCCTTCCAATTACTTTTTCGATTGTCAAATTTTTCATAATTGCCAGTCCCTTTCTCGTCCTAAAATAATCGGCACTTCATCTTCTGCCTCTGATCGCATAAAGACAGAAGAAGTCCTGCCATGATTTATTCACGTTAGTTAGGTATTTCTAACTGTCATTAGAATAGCATAACTATTGTGTGAAATCAAGGCGAACTTCTTCCTTAGATTGAGAAAGTTTTATCAATTTCATAGGTTATCATTCACTGTCATCGCTGCAGATCAACACTTTTTTCCCGGAAAAGGCAAAACCATAGTGACGGATTCTTTCTTTTTCTGTACCGGCTGTAAGCAGTTCTTCATCGTATTTCTTTTGCCTGATCTGTTTCAGTGCCGCTTCTGCCGTATCATGCAAAGTCTTCTCTTCTTCCGTGTCCTGCACTTTAAATTCCAGAATGATTCCATGATCCTGTGATTTTAACGGCACAAGCATGACATCATATCGTCCAAAACCACTCTCCCTGTTGGAGCGAACCACATAACGATCACGAAGTTCTACCAACAATCCCAACACAAATCCATGATAAAAACGTTCCGGCTGTGTTCTTTTGGATGGATGACTTCCAGTATCAAAACTGCTGAATGTCGCAAGTGCCACATCATTCATGTAATGGTTCATTTCCTTTACATTTCCATCTAACAGTGCTTTAACAAATGCATTATAATTTACGGACGAGTCTGCAAACCAGCCTTTGAACATTTCTATAAACATACGCACCGTCTCCAGATTTGTGATGTTCAGATGGTACCATGGTTCCAGAAACTCTCCTTTGTATTCTACTTTTTCCACTTTCAGATAGCCGGCGGCAAGAAGCAGACTCCAGATGGCTGTCCTGCTTTTATCTAGCTGGTCAAATACAATCTGCTCATCAAAGCTGACCACAATCTCTTTTTGTTGCAGAAGATCTTCCATTTTTTCCTTCACATCGGCTGCTGCTGTACGAATCAGACGATTGACCAGCGTATTTTCACTGGTTGAAGCCCAGTACGGCGCAATTTTTTTCTTATCCAGAAAGTTGGTGATCGACCAGGGATTGTAGATATCCTTTTGTATGCCAAAAGCAAACCCGTCATACCATTTTTTCACTTCTTCTTTTCGCTCAGAAAGCTGAAATTTCTCCAGTGAATCAAACACTTCCTGCTCCGTAAATCCAAAACAGGTGCAGTACTGCTCTGATGTCGTGGTAATAACATTCAAATTATTGAGATCCGAAAAGACAGATTCTTTTGAAACTCTTGTAATCCCCGTCATCAGTCCACGTTCCAGATACGGATTGGTTTTAAAAGCAGCATTAAAAAGATTCCGGATAAAGGAAACAAATGCATCCCAATATCCATTTACATATGCTTCCTGCATTGGCGTATCGTATTCATCCAGCAATAAGATCACTTTTTTTCCATAATAACGATATAAATACAGGCACAGTTGTCCAAGAGCGAGCGAACACTCTGCATCTCCCATATACATCGTAACATCACGAAAAGCCTGTTTTTCATTTTCACTGAGACATGTGTCCTCCAGAAAATAACGGTGCTGTTCATACAACGCAGCAATCTGTGCTTTGATCTGCAGTTTGGTATCTTCCAGATTATCGGATTTCACAGATGCAAAACTCAAAAACAGCACCGGCCATTTCCCCTGCATCTCTCGGTAAGCAGCCTGTTTCCATATGGAAAGTCCTTCGAACAGATCCTCTCTGTTGGCATACCGATTCGAAAAAAAGCACTGAAGCATACTCATATTTAATGTTTTCCCAAAACGGCGCGGTCTTGTGATCAGCGTAACCTCATCTGCCGCTTCCCACCATTCCCGGATAAAATCCGTTTTGTCAATGTAAAAATAATGATTTTCACGAATCGATGCAAAATCCTGCTTTCCAATGCTCACAACTTCTGCCATACTTTATTCTCCTGTCACAAGAATCTGACACATCTTCATAGTCTCAAGAGCTGCCAGATGTGTCTGAGGTGTCACTCCCGCACAGCAGCTCGCATCCACCGTAATCTCCACAGATGGAAACGTTGCTTTGAGGATCAGAGCATTCGATACCACGCAGATATCCGTGCAAAGTCCGACCATCTCAATCTCCTGAAACGTTCTTTCATTCCAGTGCGTCCATCCGAAAGTCGGCTTATCAATGTAAGTACAGCCTTCTACTTCCAATCCGTCTGCAATCTGCCATCCTTTTGTTCCCTCGATGCAGTGCACAACCGGAAGCTTTTTGCCCTCCGGCGTGTCCAGATAATCACTCTGGTGCGTATCTCTCGTAAAGATGATCTCATCCCCGCGGTTTTGGTATTCCTGGATCTTTTTCTTTACGTTCGGCACGATTGCCTGTGCTTCCTTCGTTCCTAACGAACCGTCAATAAAATCATTCTGCATATCTACTACGATCAGTGTTTTCATAATTAACTGTCCTCCATTTCTTTCCATTCACGCTTACAATCTGTAAGGATTTTCTGATATATATCTTACTTCATCTTAGCATCAATTTTGTTCTTTCACAAGAGTTATAATATCCATCCGCCAAAAGAAGCTAACAATCCCCATGGAACAGCAACAACCCCAGAGTCGCATCTCTGGGGTTGCTACTTTACTTCTTAATCTTCACGCTTTTTGCCTGTCCTTTTCCTTTGAGGATATTCTTATAGGCTTTCCGTTTCTTTTTCGGCACTTTAATAACCGCCTTTTTGTTAATACCCTTGAACGCATTTTTCCCTACGGATTTTTTTGTAAGCTGTGTCGATGTAATCTTAATATTCTTCAGCTTTTTGCAGCCGGAAAATGCATTCGCACCGATCTTGCTGACATTCTTTCCGATGGTAACTTTTTTCAGTTTTGTGTTCTTCTTAAAAGCATTTTTGCTGATCGCGGTCACTTTGAAAGTGAACTTGCCATCTTCGCTTTTTATGGTTGCCGGTACAACAAAAGTACGGTTTGTTTTCTTAAGTGGTTTTACCAGTGCTGCGGTATTTCCTTTTGCTCCGACAGCAGTTACACGGTAAATGGCATTTTTTGTACGGATCACAGTTCCAGGTGTCGGAGTTTTTGTCTGCGGCGTGGTGCTGTTAGATGGTTTTGTGGTTTCCGCTTCTTTGTACAGGATCACATAGGCGGTATTGTTGTCTTCTTTACAGTCTCCGCCCTGTACATCAGCCTGCATTGTGAGATAAACCGCACCGTTTTCATTATAGGTAAGATCTTTTTTCTTTACGATAAAGGCTACCTGTGTTTTCCCATTTGCTGCAATCTGCAGTCCGGTCTTTTTCTGCAGGACTGTTTTCTGATCTGCATCAGCATAGAGGGTAAGGTCTGTCACTGCTGAAATTCTGCTCTGGTTCTGCAGTGTTGCCGTGATCTGTACTTCGTCTGTCGTTTCGTTCCAGCTTCGCTGCAATTCGATGTCTGGCTGTCCGATGGTTGTCTGTACTGTATTTGCACTCTTATCCGTCTGACCTTCGGCTGCCATGGAAATCGAAGCCCGCTGTGTAGTCATAACTTTGCTCAGATCCATATATACCGTACCAGAAGTACTCTCTCCAGGCTCCAGATCAACCGGAACAGCCTCTTTGATCTTTGTTCCGTCTGCAAGTGTGATCTCAATCTCTGCCTGATTGATCTTATTATCTTCTACATTCGTCACATAGTAATCCACACCGGTAAGACCATTTTGGATATCATCTTCATCAATGGAAAGCCCTGCCAGCTTCAGTTTTGCTTCCTGATTTTTGCTGATATTTACCAGTGCATTGCGGTTGTTTTCGGTATCCAGTACATTTGCAAGGATCTGCCAGTTTCCATTTTCATCAAGGATCGGGGAATAATAACGCCACATCTGGTTTTTCTTTTCCACCAGCGTAACCGGCTCTGAATAACCATCCGCCGTTTTCATGGAAGCTCTCAGACTTCCCATGCCGGTTTCTTCATCGTAAATACTCCAGATATAACCTGCTTTTTCACCATTGCTGCAATAACGTACCTGTCCGCCAAAGGAACCTTCTCCGGCTGTATAGGAAGAAATCTGTTTGTCTGCCAGATCATAGCGGTAAAGTGTTCCATTTGAGACGCATCCGATGCTTCCGTCCGCATAATGCAGACTGGTGATCGTGCCGTCCTCAGCTTCCGTCCCCAGATCAGCAAATTCTGTAAATACATTTCCATCCTTGCCAAAGACGGCATTTGTACCGTCACCTGAACCAACAAAGGCACAGTCTGGTGCACCGCCGTTTTCATAAACGACATACTCATCAATGCTTCCGGATGCCGTTGTCAGGATCTGCTCTGTACCAAAAGCAGTTCCATTTTTTGTCGCTGTATAAATGCGGTTTGTTCCGCTCTCCTGCATCAGGCTTGCATCATCATTACGTACCCAGGAAACGATGACTTTATCACTATTTTCTGCAATATGCGGCATCATATCACAGGCGTCATTATCCGTGATACGGGTGACATTTCCAAACATGCCTGTGCTGTCATCAAACTCTGCATAGTAGATTTCTGAATTTTCTGCCATTTTCTGCATGACACCGGTGCTGTCCAGTGACACATCTCCAGTCACCTGTTCCTTTTCCTTCTGCCATGCCAGAACCAGTTTTCCATTTACTACTTTCATATCTGCATACAGATCGGCACATCCATCATCCAGAACCGCTTTTGGCTCCGACCAGATACCATTCTGGTATACCGAATATTTCAGGGCGGTACTGTTCAAGGTGCTGCGGCTGTTGTCATATGCCTGGAATACCAGCACTTTCTTTCCATTTATTTCTGCCTGCATCGGCAGAGCAGACGGAAGCACGGCATACTGGAGAGTATCGATGGTATTTTGCACACCTCTGGTTTTTTGGGTTCCGCCCATCCAGGCACTGGTATCTTCTGCAAAAGCGGTGTCCATTTCCTGGAAAGACTCCTGCGGAATCTGGAGTGTTTTCCCTGATTTTTTATTTTTCGTTGTATCCCAAAGTGTAGTTTTATATAGTGCAAGCGGATAGGTTTGGTCAATCACCATAATCAAACTTATGTGAACGGAAGCACTTGCTTCAAACTCTCCTTTTGTTGCCGGGATCAGGGTGATTGGAACAGAAGCTTTACCCTGTGCACCGACGGTCGCCAACTTGTTGATTCCATAACCGCCTTCCAGCGTGATCGATGGTATAAGTTTTAAACTTCCATCGGCAACCTGCAGGGATTTCTTTTCATAATCATATTTTGGTCCGATTTTACCAGAAAGCTTTGCACCGCCCTCCAGCGAAAGATAGAGCGGACCGATCGGTGTAGCAAACTGCCAGGATGCACTGCCCTTCCACTCAGCATCACTTTGTATCTTTCCTGTGTCAGATATGATCCGTCCATATTTGTCATATTTTGTTTCAAAATATCCAACTACAGAAAGTTTTGGCAGCGCCTTAAATCCCTTTGTATCTAATGCCATCAGTGATTTGACACCCCATTTTTTTGAGAACGCCTTGTCTAAACGTTCTCCATAGTTATCCATATCTTCAATACTGCTCTTATATTTGTCCCATGTTGTTTCATTATCAAGCAGATCACTTCTTCCAATTCCGACGGTTCCCTTGATCGTATAACTTCCATCCCTGGGATCTGTTTCCTTTGCGATTTCTACCGGAAACATCATAGTTTTCAAAGAATAATCCCCCGGAAAA
>CAJMMS010000063.1 GCA_905214675.1 uncultured bacterium | reverse complement strand
TTTGATTCCGTCCCCGGATCGTCTGGATGATTCCCCGACTGCCTGTATCTCTCAGGTTCCGTTGTTTCTGCATCTTTTGACGAACTTCTGTATTTTATCGCACCCGATATACTTTGTCAAGTACTTTTTCAAAGAAGTTTGTCGAACGGAGAAAGAGGGATTTGAACCCTCGCGCCGCTGTTAACGACCTACTCCCTTTCCAGGGGAGCCCCTTCGGCCAGCTTGGGTATTTCTCCATAGTTGCTCGAATAGCAATTCATTATTATATTAATCACACGATATTCTCATGTGATAAACGGAGAGGGTGGGATTCGAACCCACGCGCCCTTGCGGACAAACGGTTTTCAAGACCGCCTCGTTATGACCACTTCGATACCTCTCCAGTGCAATCAGCGAAACTAATAATATCATTCAAGTTTCGTTTTGTCAACACTTTTTTTGATATTTTTTTGTTTTTTTCAACTTTCCTGTAAATTGCACTTTTTTGCAAAGATTTCCGCAATATCCAGATCTTCCGGTGTTGTGATCTTGATATTATAATAAGAGCCTTCCACCAGTTTTACTTTCCGGTCTGTCATCTTTTCCAGTACCATTGCATCATCGGTGATCCCCATTTTGGCATGATCTTCGTGCATCAGTTTCTCATAGGCATTCAAAATATCTGCACACGCAAAAACCTGCGGAGTCTGGATGTTCCAGACCTCGCTTCGTTTTAATGTTTCTTTCGCAAACAATGCTTCATCCGCCAGTTTCAGGGTATCTTTTGAAGGCACTGCTGCCACACACGCACCGTAAGTGCACACTGCCTCTTTTAAACGCAGCAGCATTTCCTGACTTACAAACGGTCTTGCCCCGTCATGGATATAGATATAATCACATGCTCCTGCAGTTTTCAGGGCATTATATACCGAAAGATAGCGTTCTGCTCCTCCTTCGATCACAGATTTTACTTTCTGAAAATGATATGGCTCCACAATCTGTTCTCTGCAGTATGCGATCTCATCTTTTTTCGTGACCAGTATCACTTCATCTATAAAATCACAGTCTTCAAATTGTCTGAGTGCGTAATATAATACCGGCTTTCCGAGCAGATCCATATACTGCTTCTGTATCTGGCTGTGCATTCTTTTGCCGCTCCCTGCTGCCAGAACGATCGCTGTGTACTTCTCCTTCATTTACCGCTCCCCCAGTTTCAGGTTCGGAACTGCATTCAGATCCAGCCCGGATCTGGTTCCTGCCATATATTCATAATATCCGGCCACTCCGATCATCGCTGCATTGTCCGTACAGAAAATCGGGGACGGATGATAAAATTTAATCCCTTTCTTTGCACAGGCTTCTTCCATTGCTGCGCGAAGGGCTGAATTAGACGCAACACCCCCTGCAATGGCGAATTTATCAAATCCATACTCATCGATTGCCCACATGGAATGTTCTACCAGAACATCGACAACTGCTTTCTGGAAAGAAGCTGCCACATCTGCCTCTACGATCGGCTGATTTTTCATTTTACATCCATTCAGATAATTCAGGACTGCTGATTTCAGGCCACTGAAACTGAAATCGTACGGTGCATCTGCCACTTTTGCTTTCGGGAAGGAAATCGCCAGCGGATTTCCTTCTTTTGCAAGTTTATCGATCTTCGGACCACCCGGATAGCCAAGTCCGATCGCACGGGCTACCTTATCAAAAGCTTCTCCGGCCGCATCATCTCTGGTACGCCCGAGGATTTCGTATTTTCCGTAATCTTTCACTACAACCAGATGCGTATGACCTCCGGACACGACCAGACACGCAAACGGCGGCTCCAGATCCGGATGTTCGATATAGTTTGCAGAAATATGACCCTCAATATGATGCACACCTACCAGAGGCAGATTTTTTGCATAACTGATCGCCTTTGCTTCGGCTACGCCTACCAGCAAAGCTCCAACCAGTCCCGGTCCATAGGTTACTGCGATCGCATCCAGATCATCCAGTGTAACGTTTGCTTCTTCAAGAGCCTCTGTAATGACCTGATTGATCTTTTCGATATGTTTTCTGGACGCAATTTCCGGCACTACGCCGCCGTAAAGTTTGTGCAGTTCAATCTGAGAGGAAATAACATTGGATAAAACCGTTCTTCCATTTTTTACAACAGAAGCTGCCGTTTCATCGCAGGAACTTTCGATTCCCAGAATCAGTACATCTTTCTTTTCTTCCATCTCGTATCTATCCTTCCTTTATGTCAGACCCGGACTTATGATCTGCCGGGCTGTTCTTTTCCATCTGACCGTCATTCCTCTGCAAAAGACAGTACGGTGCTTTTCCCGTCTTTTCCCGGATAAGCATGCGGGAAAATGGCACGCACACCGTCCATAAATTCTTCCGGACGCACTAATGACGGACTGTAATGCGTCAGCCATAACTCGGATACTTCTGCCTCCGACGCAAGGGTTGCCGCTTCTTTGAACATCATATGTTTATGTTCCAGTGCCTTGACCTTTTTATCGTCCTCTCCATACATTCCTTCACAGATAAACAGGTCTGAATTCCTGGCATTTTCGACAATGGATCTGGTCGGTCTGGTGTCGGTCGTGTAGGTCAGTTTGATCCCTTTTCTCGCCTCTCCAAGCACCATGTCCGGTGTATAACGTACCCCTTCAAATTCGACAACATTTCCCTTCTGGAGTGGATTCCAGCAACGCAGTGGAATATTGGCCGCTTTTGCCCGCTCTACATCAAATTTTCCGGCACGGTCGATCTCCATGGTATAGCCATAGCAGAGAACATTGTGGTTCACGCGGAAGGCCCGGATCCGATAGCCATCCATTTCAAACGTTTCTTCTGCTCCCCGGATTTCTTTGTAATATATTTCAAAAGGCAGTTCCGGTGCGATCGTGCGAAGTGCATTCACCACACGTTCCAGCCCTTTTGGTCCGATCAAAGTCAGAGGTTCATGGCGTTCTGCATTTCCCATCGACAAAAGCAGGCCCGGAAGCCCGCTGATATGATCTCCATGATAATGTGTAAAACAGATTACGTCGATCGGTTTGAAGCTCCATCCCTTTTCCTTGATCGCAATCTGCGTTCCTTCGCCGCAGTCAATTAAAATGCTGCTTCCATTGTATCGCAGCATCAGTGCTGTCAGCCAACGTCTCGGAAGCGGCATCATACCGCCGCATCCAAGCAAACAAACATCAAGCATTGTTTTTCCCTTACTCTTTCTTCAGTCTCTTTTCTTTCGTTTTTCTCATTTTACAGCAGTTCGGTTTCTTCTTTTACCTCCGGTTTCAGAAGAAAAGCTGCTGTTATTTTATCATAACATGTTTCACACAGATCAAAGCTGTGACATTCTCCGTCCTTTCCGGAAGGATAACCCCAGATTTTTTCCACATGAATGTATTCTTCCATGTCTCTTCCAATCGTATCCACAATTCTTTTTCCGCAACTGTTGCAGTAAATCCTGTTCTCTTTTCTCATTGTATCCTCCCCAGGTAATACCCCTTTTGTATGCTTCTTGCGATTTTCTCTGTGACAGCAACAGTATAACGAAAAGTATTCCTTTCGTACAGTGGAAATTAGAGGAATCCTAGTGGTTGCCGTATTTCCACATGATCAGCGCATCTTCTTTTGGCTTTTCGTAAAAATTCGGCCGGATACCGGAACGCTCAAATCCTAATTTTTCGTATAAATGGATCGCGGCTGCATTTCCGACTCTCACTTCCAGTGTGAAATTTTCGATCCCGCGTTCATATCCACGCAAAAACAACTGCTCCAGCAGTTCAGTAGCAACCCCTTTGCTGCGAAATTTTTCCGCAACTGCTACATTTGTGATATCAGCCTCATCAAAAGACTGCAAAAGTCCGCAGTATCCTGCCAGTGTCTCTTTTTCATATGCAACCAGATAGATCGTCTCTTCCTGCTGCAGTGCATCTTCAAATCCTTTTCTGCTCCATGGCTGGGAAAAAATCTGACTTTCTGTTTTTGCAACTGCCTCCAGATCTTCTGCCTGCATCGCACGTATTTCAAGCACGGTTCTGTTCTTCCCTTTCTTTTCGCTCTCTCTCTGCCTGAGAAAGACGCAGATAATCCGGTTTATGTTCCATGGCACTTTCCACGCGTCCCTGTGCATAATACTGTGCTCCGAGGACTGCAACGGCAGATGCCCGCTGTCTGTTCATATGTGCCGGGGCAAAAGAATATGGAACTTTCATCACCTCTGCCAGCATTTCACGATAAACCGGAACGCCGTCGCCAAGAAAAATCACTTCTCTTCCCAGCACATTGAGCTTTTCTGCGATCTCGGTGATGGCAACTGCCATCTGTTTCTCCAGGATCTGCAGTTTTCCATTACAGAATTCATAAATACCGGTGTAGACCTGATTTCTTCTCGCATCCATGAGCGGGCATACGATTTTGTCTGTACCCCACAGATCATATGCCAGTCCGTCCACGGTCGGAACCGGTATGATCGGTTTGTCAAGTGCCAGCCCCAGACCTTTTGCTGTGGCAGAACCAATACGAAGACCGGTAAAAGATCCTGGTCCGGCAGCGACCGCGATCGCATCCAGGCTGTTTAAATCCAGGCTGATCATGTCTCCAATCTCACTCAGCATCGGAAGCAGAGTCTGCGAATGTGTCTTTTTATAATTTACCGTGTACTCCGCAAGTAAAATATCATCTTCCACAACAGCAACCGATGCAACCATACCCGAACTGTCTATTCCCAAAACTTTCATGTTCTCCTCCTAAAGCTGTGCTTTGTTTTCCTCTGGATCTGAAATCGTGATCTTGCGGTAGTCAAAGCCTTTTTCCAGATTTTTCTCGATTTCGATGGCAATCACATCCGGCGGCAGAATCTCCTGGATCAGGTCTGCCCACTCGATCAGGCATACGCCCTCACCGTAAAAGCAGTCTTCGTAACCAATCTCTTCCATCTCTTCGATATCACCGATGCGATACACATCAAAATGATAAAATGGCAGTCGGCCATCTTCGTACATCTGCACGATTGTAAAGGTCGGGCTGTTTACCGGCTCCGTGATGCCAAGTCCTGCTGCAAGTCCCTGTGTAAAAACGGTCTTGCCGACGCCAAGATCGCCGGTCAGTGTATAGATCTGACCTGCCTTTGCATTTTCACCGATTTTCTTTCCAAGTTCAAATGTTTCTTTTTCGCTGTTTGTCTCTGTAATCATAATTTCACTTTCTTTTTGGGCATATTTTTCTGTACTAAAGTTACAAGCGTATCGTACTGTTCCCCGATTGCTTCTTTCGGGAGAACAAACGCATTTCTTTTTCCGGAGTAGATCAGCACATTTTTTTTGCTGCGGCATACTTTCAGGATATTGTTCCAGCCGCACTGTGCCTTTTCTTCTCCCTGTACGATCTCGATCCCTTCGTCATTTAAAATGTAAGTAACCGGATTTTTAAATACTTCGCTTTTTTCTACCTGCCTTTTTGATTTTGTATAAAGACTGACCGGAAGATAAACGATAAACCACACACCGAACAGACAGTATATCATGCTGTAAGACAGTTCAGTTTTGCCGAGTGTCATGCCAAACATCACAAATGCCGCAATTCCGAGGATGATACCAAAAATACCGCTGAAACTCCGGTAAGTATGGTACATCATGAAATCATACATGATCTTCGGTGTCATTTTTACTTCAACTTTTGCTTCCACATTTTCCTCCTGTTGTATTTGAAATTTTCTGATTGAATTTTGCCACCGATGCAAGCCTTCCGCATGCTGCATACAGTGGGGAGATTTCTCTCACATCTGATACAAAAGTCAGAATCTCTCTGACCTTAGCTTTTAATTATAACATACCCGTTTTTTGCTTACAACTGCAAAAAGCCGAAAGGTTCGTCTTCCTTCAGAAAATGCATCAGCATATACGCACACATGATCGCCACACGCTCTTCTTTCAGAATGCGGCGTACTTCTGCCCGATCTGCCAGTACGACTTCCAGATCTTCCGTATCTTCCAGCCCTTCCCGGCTGATCTGACCACTGGCATAACCGTAAACTGTAGCACAACATTCGTCCGTCATACCGACACTTGTGAAAAACGGTCTTTCGTAGAGCGGATCCGGCATCAGCGGCGAAAAATCAAGCCCGGTCTCTTCCTTCATTTCACGGATACCCGCCTGTCTGTAAGTTTCTCCCGGATCTACCAGCCCGGAAGGCAGTTCATAAACATAATCATCAAGCGGATAGCGGTACTGGCGTACCAGCACAATTTTGTCTTTTTTTTCTCCGTAAAGACTGTAAATGATCACGCCGTCCGGCTTTTCGTTTCTTGTATTTATTTTCAGATCATCCGGTGTTTTCGCTCTGGATGAAACATAATAGTGTATATCGCCGCCCACCCGGTCTTCCGCTTCCAGATCATACAAATTTAAAAATCTGTTTTCTGTCTGTTTATTGATCTTCCGTATTTTTGACATTGTTTGCCACCTTTCCCTTATGATAATGCCTGTATTTCCATTTATTTTCTGGCCCGTGAAAGAAGAATACCACGTAACTTTGAAAAGTACAAGCTTTCCTCCTGTTACGTGGTATTCGTTTTGGGTTATACGATATTCACTTTTTCTGTATTAAAACTGTGTTCCGTGAAGGATCGGGCTTACATGCTTATAAAGCAGGAAGGTGATCACACCAACGATCAGTCCTTTTAACAGATTGAACGGTGCTACTGCCAGAACAACGAAAGTGAGCAGACTGTTGATTGCCGGATTCACCGCCGTTCCCATGGCAACCAGTGCATCGACCGGCATGCCGAACGCCTTTCCATATGCCGGAAGCAGTACAAAAGCATTTAAGAAACATCCGATAAATGCCATAAACAGCGTACCAATGATCATTCCGATCACTGCACTTTTTTTAGTTTTCTTTTTCTGGTAGATCAGACCTGCCGGTACGATCATGGCACAGCCGATCAGAAAATTGGCAAAATCTCCGACACCTGCAGTCGATGATCCTTTAAAAAGCATATGCAGCACGACTTTGATCAGTTCGATAAACATACCTGCAACCGGTCCCATTGCAAAAGTACCGATCAGAATCGGAATCTCACTTAAGTCAATCTTGTAAAAAGAAGGTGCAAAGAAAAGCGGTATTTCAAACATCATCAAAACGACGGAAGCCGCCCCCAACATACCGATCTGCACCAAATTTCTTAAGTTGCTTCTTTCCGCAGTGTTGTTTACTGCATTTGTTCCTGAACTATTCATACGTCCATCTCTCCTTTTTGAATTTGATTCACAGGAAGATCTTCGTTTGATACGATGTGTTTTGTCTTAATCGGAACTTTTTGCAAGTAAGATAAAAAGCCCTGAATCTGAACTACAGACTCAGGGCATATAATATACCATCGTATGTTCTTCTCTCATCCAGACTTTAACTGTCGGTCATGGAATTTCACCATATCAGCCGCTTACGCGGGTCGCGGACTATACCGCCGGTGGGGAATTACACCCCGCCCCGAAGATTTCTGCTATCTATGATTATAAGATAATTTCTTCTTTTGTCAAGCATTTCCTGAAAACTTTTACAGTTTCATGGACAGGGAAATCCTCTTTTTCTTCAGGTCGATACCAATAACTTTCACATCAATAATATCGCCTACTTTTACGACATCCAGCGGATGTTTCACGAATTTTTTGCTGCTCATTTCAGAGATGTGTACCAGGCCGTCCTGATGTACACCGATATCTACAAATGCTCCAAAATCAATGACGTTTCGAACGGTTCCTTTAAGTACCATTCCTTCTTTTAAGTCCTCCATCGCAAGGACATCGCTTCGAAGGATTGGTTTGGGCATTTCATCTCTCGGATCGCGTCCCGGTTTTTCCAGTTCTGCGGTGATATCCCGCAGTGTCGGCTCGCCGATCTCCAGCTCTTCTGCCATTTTTCTGTAATCTCTGATCTTTCTGGAAATTCCGCTTAAATTGCCATCTGTGATGTCTTCTTTTGTATAACCAAGACGCTCTAAAAGTTTACCTGCTGCCGCATAGCTCTCCGGATGCACACTGGTGCAGTCCAGCGGATTCTCTCCGCCGCGGATCCTTAAGAATCCGGCACACTGTTCAAAGGCCTTCGGTCCTAATTTTGTAACTTTTAAAAGTTCTTTTCTGTTCCGGAAGCTGCCGTTCTCTTCACGGTATGCAACGATATTTTTCGCGATCGCTTTGGAAATACCGGAAACATAGGCAAGCAGGGATGCGGATGCGGTATTTAAATCCACACCGACACGGTTTACGCAGTCCTCTACGACTCCGCCCAGTGCTTCGCCCAGTTTTTTCTGGTTCATATCATGCTGATACTGTCCGACTCCGATGGATTTCGGTTCAATTTTCACCAGTTCTGCCAGCGGATCCTGGATTCTTCTGGCGATGGATGCTGCACTTCTCTGACCTACGTCAAAATTCGGGAATTCTTCTGTTGCCAGTTTGCTCGCAGAATAAACAGATGCTCCGGCTTCGTTTACGATCACATACTGTACTTTTTCCGGAATCTCATGGAAAAGTTCTACGATCACCTGCTCAGATTCTCTGGACGCGGTTCCATTTCCAACAGAAAAGAGGGTGATGTGATACTTGCGGATCCATTCTTTTAATTTTTCTTTTGCCGCCTGGATCTTCTTTTCATTGGTCGGTGCCGTCGGGTAAATGACAGTCGTATCCAGCACTTTTCCAGTCTCATCAACAACAGCCAGCTTACAGCCGGTACGGAACGCCGGATCCCAGCCAAGTACAACCTGCCCGGCAATCGGCGGCTGCATCAGAAGCTGCTCCAGATTCTTGCCAAAAACCTGGATTGCAGCGTCTTCCGCCTGTTCTGTCAGTGCATTGCGGATCTCACGTTCTACTGCCGGGGCGATCAGTCTTCGATAGCCATCCTCGATCACTTTTTCCAGAAATTCGGAAGTCTGCGGATTTTCACGCACAATGATCTGTTTTCTTAAATAACCCAGAATCCGATCTTCCGGAGCTTCTAATTTTACAGTCAGGAATTTTTCCTTTTCGCCGCGGTTGACCGCCAGCACACGGTAACCTGCCATCTTTGCAACCGGCTCCTCATACTGATAATACATTTCGTAAACAGAAGCTGCTTTCTCATCCTTTGCTTCTGTTACGATTTTGCCCTCTTTCTGTGTCAGGCTGCGGATGCGGATACGGTAATTTGCATCATCCGAAATCGTCTCCGCCAGAATATCGCCTGCTCCCTGCAGAGCTTCCTGCCAGGTATTTACTTCTTTTTCCGGATCAACATACGCACTTGCTTCCTCTTCCAGTGTTTTCTTTGTCATCTGCAGCAGAATCGTGTTTGCCAGTGGTTCCAGACCTTTTTCCTTTGCAATCGTAGCTCTCGTTCTTCTCTTTGGGCGGTACGGGCGATACAAATCCTCGACAACAACCAGCGTTTCTGCCGCCTGGATTTTTTCTCTCAGCTCATCCGTCAGCTTACCTTGTTCCTCGATCGATGCCAGTACCTGCTTCTTTTTGTCTTCCAGATTACGCAGATAAGTCAGACGTTCCGAAAGTTTTCGCAGAACCTCGTCATTCAGTGAGCCTGTCACTTCCTTACGATAACGTGAAATAAACGGAATCGTATTTCCCTCATCAATCAGTTTTACAGCAGCCTCAACCTGCCATAACGCAATCTTTAACTCCTCTGCAAGACATTGATTTATATTCATATAATCCTCCATTACATACAAAATTTTCGGTGTCTTTCTTCGTCACGCAACCTTCAATGTGGACTCACGTGAGACTTTGCATGCGATTCTGTCACACAGACAGTAACCGCCGCTCCCTTATGATACACTTGAGTTTCCAATTTGTCTATGGTATTATGAAGCAAAGTGAAACTGTCGAGAAATTGATATACAGAAACAGGACGCCGTTTCGCGTCCAGTTTCTCTCAGCCCCAAATGTACGCAGGAAAATTTGAGAAAACATATTTTCCGCTTTCAAGCTTACTAAGGACGCTGAAGCAGAAGGGTATTTCCTGCCAAAGCATAAAAAGGCACACGCATTTTTGCGTTATCTTGATGCGGAAAGTGTTGATTTACAAAATTTCTTGCGTACACTGGCGGG
>CAJMMS010000062.1 GCA_905214675.1 uncultured bacterium | reverse complement strand
GGGTTCTGGCTTTTCGCAGACAGCATACGATAAAAAATAATCGGTGATTTCCTTTTCGTACATGCGCCAGGAAACCACCGCAAATTTTTAGTTGTTATATAATACTTTAAGTTGTTTCTGTGCTTCAAAATAGTCTTTAAACAATATTGTATACATTCCAAGTTCTTTTGCTGCTTCGATATTTGCAGCATTGTCATCAATGAACACACATTCTTCCGGGATCAGATTATATTTTCTGAAAAGACTCTGATAAATAGCCGGTTCCGGTTTCAGACATTTCACTTCGTAAGACATGATTCCACCGTCCATCAGATCGCGAAAGTCCAGATCGTTTCTGGTATACTGACAGGTAAAATCTCCGTAATTAGAGAGATAATAAAGCTGATATCCCTGCTGTCTGAGGGAAGAAAGCCAGTGCCTTGTATAAGGAAAACGGGTGATACAGTCACCAAAGTGGGCAAAGACCAGACGGATATCTTCTGCATAATTAGGGCAGGAGTTTACAAAAATTTGTTCTATTTCTTCGTAAGATAATCTCCCTTCATCCACCAGATTCCAGTTTGGACTTAAAAACATGGCGTGTGCGATTGCTTTTGTTTCTTCTTCGGAAAACTGAAAAGCAGCAAGGTAATCCTCCCAGTCAAAACGGACCAGAACTTTTCCAATGTCAAAAATAATATTTTTAATCATATAAAAATCCCCT
Organism: uncultured bacterium; assembly: GCA_905214675.1. Classification (GTDB taxonomy): domain Bacteria; phylum Bacillota; class Clostridia; order Lachnospirales; family Lachnospiraceae; genus Hominisplanchenecus. The sequence goes on along the minus strand of CAJMMS010000062.1, from coordinate 9,456 downwards.
TTTTATCGTTTTAAGAATGTTTCCGGCATTCTTCTGGAGTTATTGTAAAGTGCCGGAAATGAAATGTCAATTCAAGTTGAGCAGGTGTTTTACAAATGTTTGCGTTCTCTTTAGAAATCCTTTAGAACTTTTCCACTTCTTTTTCACAAATAGATGTTAGAATTTACCATATAAAGTTACAGTGAGCAGTGCGGAGAAGTTTTAGTATCCGCTTTGCACAAAATGGAACGGTCACAGTAGATTGTTCCGGAGGGGATCGCAACAGGAAAGAAGGGACTTAATTTATGCAGTATACGATTTATTATGAGGAACAGCAGCAGATTGATAAGGAAGAGTATGCAAAGCTGAAACAGCAGATTCTGCTAAGAGAAGGGGAACGCAAATTTGAATCTTATACCTTACGGAAATTAAAGTTTTCGGGAAATGATGCAGAAGGAGCACCGCAATACTATTTATGTGTGAAAGACCAGAGTGAACAGCAGATTTATCTGGAAAAGAAATATATACAGAATCATATCTGGCACAGGGCATGTGCAAAAGTGGACAGGAAAGACTGCGAAAGGATTTTAAGAGGCGAGATTGACTGGATGAAAGAAAGCAAAGAAGCACTGTATCGTGATTTTTATTTACAGGCGACTTTGAATCACCTGAGTCCTGGAAGAGTGATCGAGTATCAGAGAGAACTGCTTAAGTGTAAGGACGGCTATGTGCTGTTCAATAAAAAGATCCGTTGTGTGGTTGGTGGCTGGGGTAATCTTTTCTGGCCGGAAGCAATGACGATCCAGTGCCTGGATGAGGATAAGGTACTGACGGTTTATAAAAAGAAAGTTAATCTGCCAAATACCATATGGGAGATGATGCAGGGGAATACACTCATGAATGAAGAGATGGCATTTGTATTTTAAAAGATTTACTGAAAAACGCTCAGACTGTCTGGAAGTCTGAGCGTTTAAAATTTTATTTCGGATCCTCATCATCTTTGTGATTCAGCCGGTAGATGAGAATACAGGCATAGGAAACCACCGGGATGATGAATGTGCAGGCGAAAGAAGCACCGAACAATCCACGTGCCAGTTCACTGTCCATAAGGGCAAAGAGAAACGTGAGAAGATAAAGTGCGATCAGTATCACGGCACCTGCAAGAGCGAAAATACGCTTCCTGTTTTTCATAGAGATTCCTTTCTGAAATCAGTGTTCCGTTGCTTCCGGAAGGGAAGAATAAATGTTTTTTTCGGTACGGAGTACATAATGAGTACGTGTCTGACGAACACCATCCTGATCTTTGATCCAGTGATGGATCTGCTCCAGATGTTCGGACGACTGGCAGGCGATCTTTAACAGGTAATCAAATTCTCCGGTCAGATAATAACAGGAAATGATGTTCGGGTTCTTTTTGATGTTTTCGATAAATAATTCGTTGTATCTTGGATGCTCAAGACTGATCTCCATCAGCGCAGTAACGTCATTTCCGGTCTTGTGTTCGTCAGTGATCACCGTATAAGATTTGATGATACCGGAAGATTCCATTTTGCGGATACGGTCGATCACAGTGGATACGGATAAGTGTATTTCTTTACTGATGTCGGAAGCAGACTGTCTTGCATTTTCTTTCAGTTTTATCAGAATCTGCTGATCTAAATAGTCCACAGTAGATGGACCTCCTTTCGTAAAATTCAAGTACATTCAGGTACTTTTCATATTACCGTTGTATAACGGCTAGTAAAAGATATTATCGTACTTTTTGAGCAATTTGTCAAAGTTTTTTGTGCATTTCTGGTATAAAAAAAGAAAAAGAGTTCATACTATGGATATACCAAAGAGAAATATAATACTTATCCTCCCCTGATCCCCTGTGAACGACACAAAGAAGGTGCGTTTGCGGGGGATTTTTTCGGCTATCTGCTTTACAAAAAACAGGAAATATAATATAATATAGTGCATCGGGCTTCTGCACGATCCGGGCAGGGCCTTCCGAAAGACGGAATCAGATTCCGCATATGATAAAAGAAAACAAAATATAAGGATGGTAAGAATATGGGATTATTACAGGAGTGGAGAGACACTGCGTACTCTCAGCAGACAGATAAAAAGGTACTTCAGAAGTTCTGGACAGACTATTTTATGATTGAAAAAGGTATTTATGAAAAGCTGCTTTCTGAACCGGATGTAAAAGTAAAAGGTACGGTAAAAGAACTGGCAGCCAAATATGAGATTCCAGTCATGACAATGGTTGGATTTCTGGATGGTATCGACGAAAGTCTGATCGTTCCAAATCCGATCGAAGAGATGGATGAGGATACCGAAGTAAACCTGATCTTTGACAAAGAAAAACTGTACAAGAACATGGTAGATGCGAAAGCAGACTGGCTGTATGGACTGCCGATGTGGGATAACATCTTTGACGCAGATAAGAAAAAGGCTCTTTATCGTGAAGCGAAAAAGGCAAACACTGTGATCAAAGGCAAAAAAGTGGGAAGAAATGATCCATGCCCATGCGGAAGCGGTAAAAAATACAAATTCTGCTGTGGAAAAAATGCATAAAGAAAAAGAGAGCTGCACGGTCTGAAAACAGATCGTTGCGGCTTTTTTTAAAAGGAGATGGAAGATTGCTTTACAAAATATTTGGACTGGCAGGGGTGCTCTGCACTTTGTATTTTGTGCTGCTTGTGGCAGTGGGGATGGATTTTTGCTGGATCTGGCTGGCGGCGGCACTATTCTTTTTCGGGATTCTTGGTGTACATAAGTATGGAATCTGGCAGCGGATGCCAAGCTGGAGTCACTGGCTGTTTATAGGTTTGTTTGCAGCAGGTATGATGATATTTGCAGTGGCAGAAGGACAGATTTTAAGTAAAATGACAGCGAAGCCCAAAGGGAAGGTGGATTATATGATCATTCTTGGTGCCCAGGTACGGGAAGAGAAACCAAGCAAAGCACTGACTCTGCGGATGCAGAAGGCGCTGGAATTATGGGAAAGCTGCGGAGAACCGACATTGCTTTTGTCCGGAGGGCAGGGGGATGGCGAGAGCATCACGGAAGCGGAGTGTATGAGGCGCTTTCTGACGGAACAGGGCATTCCGAAGGATAAAATGATCCTGGAGGACCGATCGGTCAGCACGCAGGAAAATCTCAGGTTCTGTGCAGAACTTACGGACTGTAAAGAAAAAAAGACAGCGATCGTCAGCAATAATTTTCATATTTACCGTGCACTGAAACTGGCGGAAAAGCAAGGATATCAGAATGTCTGCGGCATTGCGGCAGAGTCGGACTGGCGGTATCAGATTCATTATATGGTGCGGGAAGCATTTGCACTGGTAAAAGAAAAACTGAGTGGAAATATTGACTGACCGGAGCAGGAAAGGTACGGAACCATTATGATTGTCGAAAACAGAAGGGTGGATGGAAGATGATTGATAAGGCACGGCTGACACAGCGTTTTGTAAAACTGACAGAAATTGATGCGCCTTCTTACAGAGAAAGAGAAATGGCAGATTATCTGAAAAAGCAACTGGAAGAACTTGGATTTTCAGTAGAAGAGGACGATGCATGGAAAGTATACGATGGCAACTGCGGAAATCTCTATGCACACCGTCCCGGAAAGGGGAATCCGATTCTGCTTGGGATGCATATGGATACGGTGGAGCCATCAAAAGGCAAAAAAGCGGTTGTACATCCGGACGGAAGAATTACAAGCGATGGCACAACAGTGCTCGGAGCAGATGATATGTCCGGCGTGGCGGCGGTTTTAGAAGCGCTGTATCATTTGAAAGAAGAAAAAAGGCAGACCAGGGATCTGGAGATTCTGTTCAGCATCGGGGAGGAAAAGCATGTAAAGGGAGCCAAAGTGTTTGATTTTTCAAAAGTACGGGCAGAAAAATCAATCGTGCTCGACATGAGCGGCGAAATCGGCACGGCAGCCGTGCAGGCTCCAAGTCAGATTGCATTTACGGTAAAAGTGCATGGAAAAGCGTCACATGCCGGATTTGCACCACAGGACGGCGTGCATGCAATCCGGATCGCAGCGGCGGCGATTGCAGAGATGCCGATGGGCAGGATCGGAGATGATACGACAATCAATGTCGGACAGATTGAGGGCGGCCGTGCCAGCAATATTGTTCCGGATTATTGTGAAGTATCCGGCGAACTTCGCAGCTTTTCACATGAAAAAGCACTGGAAGAACTTTTGAAGGTGGAACAGATTTTTGAGGAAGAAGCAAAAAAACGCGGCGGCAGCACGGAGTTTATCCGGGATATCTGCTATCAGGCTTATAAAACGGACGAAAACGAAAGCGTTGTAAAAGAGTTTCAGAGAGCGTGTGCGGCGTGCGGTATCAAAAGCAGTCTGATCGCGACCTTTGGCGGCAGTGATCAGAACAAAATGTCCGAACATGGCATCCCTGGGATCGTTATGGCATCTGCGATGCATCAGGTACATTCCTGCCAGGAGTATACGGAAGTGCCGGAGATGGCAGAGGTGGCAGAAATCGTCAGCGAACTGTTGCAAATGACGGAATAAAATGACGGGAAAACTTAATATTCTTAAATTTCTCATAAGTCCCTTGTGCAGGCAGGGGACTTATATTATACTCTGGGTGTGTTACGAGTACTAGTACACCAGATGTGAGGTGACTCCTGCAAGGTGGTGAGCAACAAGTTTGTATCAGTGGCAGGAGGCATTCCTGAATATGGAACAGGGGGTGATGTAATGATCGTGATTGACAGTCAGAGCAGACAGCCGATCTATGAACAGATCGTAGAACGTGTGGAGAGTCTGATCGCGGCAGATGTGATGAAGTCCGGAGATCAGCTTCCGTCGGTACGGGCACTGGCGGTGGAGCTTTCAATCAATCCGAATACCATCCAGAAGGCATATGCAATCCTGGAAGAACATGGGGCAATTTATCCGGTGAAGGGAAAAGGGAATTTTGTCTCGGAAAAAGATAAAGTGACGGATCGGATGAAAGGACAGTGCTTCTGGCGGCTGAAAGAAACCGTGGAGCAGGCGAAAAACCTTGGGATCGATGAGGAGGAGTTTTCAATAAAAGTCAGAACATATTACAGGGAGGGAAAAGATGATTGAAGTAACGGGTGTAAACAAAAGGTTCGGTGAGATCAAAGCACTGGACAATATTGTGGCAACCATCCAGGAAGGCAGCATTTTTGGCCTGGTTGGGACAAATGGGGCCGGAAAGAGTACACTTTTACGTGTGATCAGCGGAGTTTTAAGACCGGATACCGGCATGGCACTGGTTGACGGGGAGAATGTCTATGAAAATCCGCAGGCAAAAGCAAAGATTTTCTTTCTTCCGGATAATGCCTATTTCTTTCAGAATGCAACGGCAAAAACGATGGCAGAATATTATCAGGTGATCTATCCGCAGTTTGACATGGAACGGTTCCGGGAGATGATCTCCGGATTTGGCCTGGAATTTACAAGAAAGCTTTCAACCTTTTCAAAAGGAATGAAGCGTCAGGTAGCACTTCTGCTTGGCATCTGTGCCGGAACGAAGTATCTTGTCTGTGACGAAAGTTTTGACGGACTGGATCCGGTCGTGCGCCAGGCGGTAAAAAGTATTTTTGCATCGGAGATCATGAAGCGTGATTTTACACCGATCATTGCATCGCACAATCTGCGGGAACTGGAAGATATCTGTGACCATGTGGGACTGCTCTACAAAGGCGGTATTCTGCTGTCGAAAGATCTTGAAGAAATGAAATATCATATTCATAAAATACAGTGTGTGTTTCAAAATGCAGAAGATGAAGAGGAGATCCTTACAAGACTGGAAGTTCTGCAGCATGAAAAACGTGGATCTGTCATGAGTATTGTGGCACGCGGAACAAAGCAGGAGATTCTGATGACAATACAGGAGAAAGATCCGCTTCTGGCAGAGGTTCTTCCTCTGACACTGGAAGAAATATTTATCAGCGAAACGGAGGTGGCCGGTTATGACATCAAAAATTTCATTTCTTAAACTGATGCGGGAAGATGCCAAAAGAAGAAACTGGATGCTGGTGTTTTTAAGCGTACTTTTCTTCGTGTGCTATCCGGTGTTGATGATGATCGCACTGGATGGGACGATAACGATCAATGATCGCTGGAGAGAACGTGTGGCACTTGAGCTTCTGGCACCGGGAAATGTCGGTATTGCACTGGTTGTGACAGCAGCGGCGGTCATGATCGCGGCCGCGGAATTTTCTTATCTGCACAGCAAAGAGAAGATGGATTTGTATTACAGTATCCCGGTTCGCAGAAAGAAGCTCTTTCTGAGCGGATATATGACAGGATTTCTGATGTTTGCTGGGATTTTTCTGGTGTGTGAGATCCTTGCCATGCTGGTTGCGGCTGCAAAAGGGGTATCACTTTCTCTGTTATTTTTGCCGTTTCTGAAAGGAAGCGTGCTGCATATCATAGAATTTCTGCTGATCTACAGTGCAGCGGCTTTTGCGATGCTTTTTACCGGCAATACACTGATCGCTGTCTTTGGTATGGCAGTGATCGCCGGTTATGGTCCGGCGGTGACCATGATCGCCCAGGCTTATATTGACACCGGATTCTACACTGCATTAAAAACGATCCAGCTCTGGGAGATCGCGTATACGACACCGCTTGGCATTCTGCTTCGCATGGAACAGGGGATCCAGCATGGAACGCCGTGGTTTGGAGCAGCATGCATGACACTTGGCGGCATTGTTGTATTCTTTTTGGCAGATCTCTGGATGTGTACGCACCACAGGGCAGAATGCGGCGGTATGGCACTGGCATTTCCGAAAACAGAGCAGATTCTGAAGATTTTGATGGTACTTCCGGGGGCACTGGCTATTGGTATTGTAGCATACAGTATGACCGGATCAAACCAGTATTCCTGGTTGTTTGCCGGATTCATTTTCGGGGTTCTGGTGCTTGGCATGCTGATGGAATTTGTTTACCACAGAGACGTAAAACTGGCCTTTGCCCATAAGATCGGGACCGGCATCACACTGGCGGCTGGGATTTTGCTGATCTGTGCCCTGGTGTTTGACTGGTCCGGATACAATCGCTGGATGCCGGCAAAAGAAGAGATCAAAGCAATGTCTGTGTGCAGCAGAAGCGGCCTTAGTGCAGAGATATATGGCAACCGTTATGTGACACAAAATCAGATGCAGTATCTGGATACTTTCCGCGGTGTGGAAAATCGTCTGGATCTGGAACAGACAGAACAGTTTGATGTGATCTATGATCTGGTGAAAGAGGCACATGCCGAAGGAAACCGTGACCGCGGCGAAAATGGAAATGCGGATGAAGTGCTTGTAAAATTTATCATGCAGGATGGAAAAACGAAATATCGCCTCTATTTTATTCAGGATGATGTCTGGAATACGGCAGAAGAAAAACTGTGGCAGCAGTCCTGGTATCAGGAACTCTGTTATCCGATCCTTTCAGATGATCCACAGTATTCAGAAGAAAAACTGACCACGATCAATATTTCTTATATTTATGACGGAGATGATTTTGTACTGACCGGAGAAGATGCGAAAGAAGTTTACCGCACATATAAAAAAGAACTGGCAGGGAAATCGAAACAGGAACTGGAAACGATGCTGGAAGAGTACGATGATTCTGCTGCGGATACTGTAGCCATGGATGGTTCTGCCAGTGAATTTTATTTTACTTTTGAAGAAAAAACAGGAGGCAAGATGATTTCTTATCAGGAATACGGCTATCCGCTCAGGAAAGATTTTACCAGAACATGGAAAAAAATAAGAGAGATCCAGAAAAAGAATGCAGAACCGTCAGAATAAAAAATAAAAAAACGGCAGATACTATCCGGGAAATTGTAAGAACCGTTTTGCGGAGTGATTCGTAGGGCATCTTTCAATTCAAACATCATAAAAAGGAGGTAGTATCATGACGATGTTAGTATGTTCAGCACAGAAATGTGTATACAATGACGGGATGTACTGCAGCAAAGGTGATATCAAAGTAGGCGGTGAAAACGCAACCAGAGTGCAGGAGACCTGCTGTACGGACTTTACCGAACGAACTACGCAGGGAGCAAAAAGTTCCATGGGAAGCGCGTCCCAGAAAATCGATGTTGCATGTGAAGCCTGTCACTGTGTATACAATGATGAACACAAATGTACGGCAGGTCAGATCGGTATCGTAGGAGCCGGGGCATGTACCTGCGAGCAGACAGAATGTGGAACATTTAAATGTAACTGCGGAAAATAAAAAAGGGGTTGACACCTGCCGGTAAGTATGGTAATCTATTTAAGGTTATTGAGAAAACAAAGCAGAGTGTCCACTCTCACCGTAGCACAAAAGGTGACTATCGGTTAATAAAGTTTAGAAACAGAGCGATCTGTTTTGAGTAAAACGATTATTAGGTGGACAGTTATGCTGTCCACCTTTTTCTGGTCTATGAGGGAGCAAAGGTGGTACACGCATTAATGGAGGTGCAAAACTATTAGCGAGTTAATGATTAATGAACAGATCAGAGACAGAGAAATACGTCTGATCGGCGAAGATGGACAGCAGCTTGGAATTATGTCATCCAGAGAAGCTATGAAGATCGCAAGAGAAGCGGAACTGGATCTGGTAAAGATTGCGCCGCAGGCGAAACCGCCGGTATGCAAAATCATTGATTATGGAAAATACCGTTACGAGCTGGCAAGAAAAGAAAAAGAAGCAAAGAAAAAACAGAAGACGATTGAAGTAAAAGAAGTTCGTCTTTCCCCGAATATCGACAGCAACGATCTGAATACCAAGATTGCTTCAGCCAGAAAATTTATTGAAAAAGGTAATAAAGTAAAAGTAACGCTCAGATTCAGAGGTCGTGAGATGGCTCATGTACAGTCAAGCAGACATATCCTGGATGAGTTCGCAAAAGCACTGGAAGATATCGCACTCGTAGATAAGCCGGCCAAGATGGAAGGCAGGAGCATGGCGATGTTTTTAACCGAAAAACGTTCCTAAGAACGCAGGGTTAAAATAGAACGGCCAAAACCGGAAGGTTACAGCCGATGAATAGAATTTATACAAGGAGGAAAACGTAAAATGCCAAAAATTAAAACAAGCAGAGCAGCTGCAAAACGTTTCAAAAAGACAGGTGCAGGAAAACTGAAAAGAAATAAAGCTTATAAGAGCCATATCTTAACAAAGAAATCCACAAAGAGAAAGAGAAATCTGAGAAAAGCAATCATCACAGATGCTACAAATTTCAAGAACATGAAGAAGATTTTACCTTATTTATAAGAATAAGCGAAGGAGGAAATAAGACATGGCAAGAATTAAAGGCGGCATGAACGCTAGAAAGAAACATAACAGAGTACTGAAACTGGCAAAAGGTTACAGAGGTGCTCGTTCCAAACAGTATAGAGTTGCAAAACAGTCTGTAATGAGAGCACTGACAAGTGCTTACGCAGGAAGAAAACAGAAAAAACGTCAGTTCAGACAGCTGTGGATCGCTCGTATCAACG
>CAJMMS010000061.1 GCA_905214675.1 uncultured bacterium | reverse complement strand
AAGTACAAAAAGGCACACGCATTTTTGTGTTATCTTGATGCGGAAAGTGTTGATTCACAAAATTTCTTGCGTACATTGGCGGGACGGGAGGCTGTTTCCTTCCACAATGTATAGGAAAGGAAACGCAGTAGGTCACGGGTTCTGGCTTTTCGCAGACAGCATACTTCAAAAAATAATCGGTGGTTTCCTTTCCATACATGCGCCAGGAAACCACCGACAATATTTTATTTTACAACTTTTACTTTTATCTTAAATTTCTTATTTCCGGATTTTACGGTAATCGTTGTTTTTCCGGATTTCTTTGCTTTGATAACTCCCTTGGAAGAAATGGTAGCTGCCTTCTTATTAGAAGAGGTGTAGACAAGTTTCTGCTGGGATGTCAGTGGTGTCACAACTGGATCAAGTGTTACTTTGGAACCTTTCTTCAGTGTCATTGTTTTTGACAGTCCCTGGATTTTTGTTGTTTTTATGGTAGTTTTCTGTACTTTGACTTTTACGGTCTTTTTCAGTCCGCTCTTTAAAGTAATGGTCAGAGTTGCACTGCCTTTTTTCTTACCAGCTTTGATCTTACCATTTTTATCAATGGTGAAAATCTTTGGATTGCTGGATAGGTAAGATACAACAGCATCACCATTGGCGAGTCCACTGACTTTAAATTTCTTAGTCGTCTGTTTTACTTTCAGTGGTATGCTTGTCATGTTAACCTCGATAGTCGGAGTGAGAGCAGTTCCAACGGTACGGGTTTCTTTTTCGCCGCATGCACATACTCTTTCCTGTTTTTCTGCTTCAAATACGGTAGCAGCAGAAATAGTTTTCCAGGCACTAAAGCTGTGCTCATGCTTTGGTGGTTCTGGTTTTGGTGGCTGCGGCTGTGTTATCGTGTAAGTTCTTGTGATCTCACCACTGTAAGCACCAAGGAAAGTGATTTTTACAGTTACGTTCTGTCCATCCACAGTTTTGTCTACGGTGTAATCTCTGCCTTCTTTGAGGACTTTATCGCCATCTTTGATGGAAAGAGCGGTAAGGTCTGTGTTCTCATCGATTTCCGGGATGGTCAGTCTGTCTGCTGTGGAAGTTACCAGTAAAGTATCTTTTGGCAGAATGTAAGCAGTTTCGGTGCTGTCTTGTGGTGGATTTGCTACTGTGATCTGGTAAGTTCCTCCAGATGGGATGGTAAGTGTTGCTTTTCCGTTTGCATCGGTTACAGCAGTTGCAGCATTTTTGCCATCTTCATCGACAGCAGCTACGGTATAGCCTTTCTGAACAACAGCAGGTATGAGGTTGCCAGATGCATCATAAGCTGCCGGGTGCATGCCCCATAAGGTCAGATCGACACTTTCACCGGCTTTGATGGTTTCCGGTACAGTTTCAAAATACAGATAAATATCCTGATATGTTTTCAGGTCACCGTACAGGAATACGGATACGGAATCACCGCTGGATACAAGTGCCTCTGTAATGGTGGCAGAACCAGGGATCTGATCGTTGATACAGAAACCAAGGCTGGAAGTTGTGATGCCGTAGATTTTACTGATAAATCCACCGCTTACAACCAGGTAATCCGTCGGGTTTTCTTTAAATGCATCTTTGTACTGTGCGGCATGCCATGCAACGAGAACATCAAGTGCAGTTACTTTGTTTTTGTAGGCTTCCGGTTTGGAATAGCCATAGTTTGCGGCAGTATGGGCTTTGACGGTCATTTTGCTGACGTTCATGCCTTTGCCGGCTTCTTGATTGATCTTTACGGTAACAAGAGCTTCCGTTTCATTCTGGGAATCCTGTACTGTATTGATCAGGGCAGTGATCTCGGTAATTTTCTGTTCGATCTCTTCGTCTGTTGCATTTTCTTTTTCGAGGAGAGCCTTTGCTGCTGTGATGGCAGTCTGAAGTTTATTCTTTGTTCCTTCCGGATACTGACCGGCTCCGGTTCCTTCTGTTACAGAATCAAGAAGTGCCTGTGCGTTATCAATGGCCGTCTGAAGCTGTTCAGAAACTTTGCTGTCCGGTTGTACGGTTACCGTGACGGATACTTCCTGTTTATAGAGTTTCTGCAAACTTTCATTGTCCGGATGGCTGGATGCATATTTTCCATAACGTTCGCTGCTGAGCCAGGATGTGATCGTGATTTCAGTAGGAGTTTCCGGACGGATAACAACCAGATTTTCATGCTGGATTACAGCATTGTTGGAAGAACGGAATTTGTTGTAGCCAGCACCTTCCATTTCCCATGGATCATCGAAATATCCATCTGCACAGATACCGGCATCGGTAATATTGCTGATATCATATACCCAGACGGCATTTCCGTCTGCATCAAAATACATTTCCTGGAACGGATGCAGATCTTCAGTGATCTTATCTGCGGATACGTTGTTTCCTTTGATACCGTCGAAATAATGAGCTTTCGCATAGTCCATCATTGCTACTTCCTGATCCAGGTCATCCTGTGTCAGTTTTTTAACGGTGATTTGGAATATTTCGGAAACAGTCACACCTTCACGTGTAAAGGAAACAGTCAGGTTGACAGTGGTATCCTGTGGCTGGAATACATCCACATTTGCTTTATAGCCATTGATCTTGATGGCATCGTTGTCAGAAGTTACGGTGATTTCTTTATTATTAAAGACATATTCGCCATTATCGTCTTTGATACGTGTATAGCGTGGCAGTTGGATATCGCCGGTGCAGGCTTCCGGATCGATCGCTGTGGTTGTTCCATAATAAACAAGATCTGTAATCTTATAATACTGATCCAGAATGGACTTCAGTTCTTCTTCGGTCGGAGCCGGTTTCCCGGTACCTTTTACAGTTACGATAAATGGTACACTGATTGTATCAATATCAGATGTTTTTTCAACCTGCTCATTCATAACGGAATCGTTTGCAGTGAACGTAGCAGTCAGTGTGACTTCCGTATCTTCTTCCGGCTGATTGATCACACCGGTTGCTTCGTAACTTAAGGAATCCGAAGGATTCTGAATTTGGATCACATCTGTGTTGGAAGAAGTCCAGGTGATTGTAGACCATACGGTACGCAGGCTGTTTCCCATACGTTGCGGAAGTGTCAGATTAGAAGTTACCTCTGTCTGGTCAGTATTTTCGCCTTTGATCTTATCCCAGGTAAGCTGGTCTGCTTCAGATTTCATTTTGGAAGCGAAATGTTTCTGGTCCCATCCGATGATCACTCTGCGTTCTGCCGCTTCTGCTGTCGCACCATTTAAGCTGAATTTCAGTACAACGGAAACTGTTTTTGAATTGATTCCGTAAGAATTCAGAGTGTCGGCAGTGGAGTAGTGGATTGTACCATCGGTGCTGAGCCAGTCCGTATCATCAGAAGAAACAACGGATACCGTTATCTGATCTGCCTTCTCAACGGATGTATAGCTGCCGGTTCTGAGTTTTGCTGCAACCAGTGCATTGATACTGGTATAGTCTTTGTAAGATGTACGAAGAGCGCCGATTTCTTTGTCAAAGATTTCTTTTACTTTATCAACGGCAGCCTGATCTTCCGGAGCTACCTGGATATCTTTGTCCATGGCAACCGGTACGGTGATTGTCTCTTCATTTCCAGCCGGTGTATAGGAAATATTTTTTACTTGCTTGTATCCTTCGGCAGTGACAGAGTAGCGATAAACTTCGGACTTGCTCAGAGTGTAAGATCCGTCATCGTTTGCACTTACAGTTTCCCAGTCGCTGTCACCATAGTCATCCTCAACTTCTTCTTCCACTTTGAGGTCAAAGGATGTGATGGCTGTGTCACCGTCCATCGGCTGGAAGGTTACGGTATAGTTGGTAATATTTTTTTCCAGCTCTACATCAATGGTAGTATCTTCGCTTGGTGTGATGGTTCCGTTGGCGGTTTTATAATTGGTTGCCTCAACGGTCCAGTTGTAGCTTATGCCTTTCTGCAGTTTATAGCTGCCATCGGTTTCTGGACTGATCGTTGTATAGTAACCTTGTTTTACTTTGACTGATGCATGATCAATGGTATTACCGGTTACTTTGTCTTTAACAGAAAATCTGACATTCTGCATGACGATCGGACTTAAGGTTACTGTTTTTGTCAGGGTTGGTTCTGCTGAATTTTCATTATAAATAAATGTTTCAGTATAATCAGCATAACCATCTTTTTTTACAGTCAGTTTGTAAGATGCACCATCTTCCAATTTGTAACTGCCGTCGTTTTCTGGTGTAACTTTATTCCAGCCATCCTTTTCCAGAGTAACGGTTGCATCGGTGATAGGATTTTTTTCTTCATCCTGAACGGCAATCAGTACCTTGTATTCTGCTTCAGGGACGTCTGCTTCCAGAATAAAGGTAAAATCCTGTGTGGCAAGTGCGGTAGCAGTGCCGTCATTGATGGCAGAGGCATCTGTACCTTCTGCAAATAATTTCAGAGTAACTTTGACAGGGGTATTAACTGTTGGTCTTGTGATGGAAAGCTTTCCAGGTGATGCAGGAGTACCGCCGGATAGATAAGATAAATAATCATTTTCTTCGATGTACCATCCACTTACATAATTACTGGATACTGACACCAGACGCAGAGTATCCATAATAGATCCTGACGGTGTTTTCAGACCAATATTATAGGTAAGACCATCTTCACTTTTGACAACACTGGTGCCACCTGTGGTGATAACCTTGGTTGTACCATCAATAAAATTTTTTTTTCAGATACGCTTGTGCTGCAGATTCTGCATCAGCAGTGGTATCGACTGATTCATCATCTGCCTGAGTGACCTGCTCAACTGCAATTTGTGGATTCTCACTGGCATAAGCCACGGATGGCAGATTTCCAACTGTCATCATGGCACACAAAGCCAGGGAAAGTGCTCGTTTCATTAGCTCTTTTCTTTTCACTTTTTTTGCCTCCTGAGTTTGAAATGGAATGAATCGTTATAGGTAAATCATGATAGGGTAAAATAAAATTTCCTCTTGCATTTTTTTAAAAGGTGTGCTATCATAGGCAATGCATTAAGAAATGCGGGTGTAGTTCAATGGTAGAACACCAGCCTTCCAAGCTGGATACGTGGGTTCGATTCCCATCACCCGCTTTTTTTTGTTACCCGAAAAATCTTAGGAAATGAGAAAACAATCTATGAAAGCAAGTTTATTTGATGTGGATGACACTTTATACGATCAGGTTCAGCCGTTTGCGAGAGCTTATGCCAGAGTGTTTGGAGACAGCTATCCGCTTCGGGAAGGAAAAATAGAAGAAATTTTTGCGGTAAGCCGGAAATACAGCGACGAGGTTTTTAAGGCATCGACAGAAGGAACGATCACCATGGAGCAGATGTACATTTACCGTATTCAGAAGGCACTGGCTGATTTTGAAATTTTGATCACGGATGAGCAGGCACTTACCTTTCAGAAGTATTATCAGGATTTTTAGAAGAAAATCGAGATGTCGGAACTTATGAAACAGACACTGGACAAATGCTTCGGAAAGATTAAGCTTGGAATCATTACAAACGGACCGGCCGAGCACCAGAAGAACAAGATCCGTGCACTGGGACTGATGCAGTGGATTCCGGAAGAATGCATTTTTGTCGGGGATTCGTTTGATAACGATGTGGCAGGAGCAAAAAATGCAGGGTGGAAAGCAGTCTGGTTTAACCGGAGAAATCGCGTCAGCCACGGCGAAAGAACGCCGGATTTTGAGGTCCGGACAGAAAAAGAATTGCAGGAGATTCTTTTACATCAGATGTGAGATGACTCCAGTTTCTGTAGACGGCGAACAACAAATATATATGAAATTTATTTCACGGGAAGAGCATCGGCTCTTCCTTTTTCTTTGTGAAAATCTGAACAAAACGGTGCACTTTTTGTAAAAAAACTTACTTTTCTTTTATCTACTACTTTTTATAGTCTTAAGTTATTCTTAGTTCATTAAGAGGAACACGAAACAAAATCAAATAAAAAACCAGATGAAAAGGAGAAGAAACATGAACAAAAAAGTAAGTATCAAAAAGGCAGTACAGTATGTAGTAAACGCAGAAAAGGACAAATGCACCTTGCTTGGAATCGGCCCGATGTCAGAGAATTTCCTCCGTGCATCCCTGGAGATCTCAAAGGAAAAAGATTTCCCGCTGATGTACATCGCAAGCCGTAATCAGGTTGATGCCTACAAATTCGGCGGCGGATATGTTTTCAACAGTGACCAGAAACTCTTCCGTGAAAAGATCGAAAAAATCTGCAAGGAAATCGATTACGACAACGTATATTACCTTTGCAGAGACCACGGCGGACCATGGCAGAGAGATAAAGAAACGATCATCTGCCGGAAGATGTGGCAACTCTCGATGAAAACACAAAACTGCAGATCACAGAGCTGTGCGGACATTACACATATTCCAAGCCGGAAGTAGAAGCTGAGATTGAAAAGTTGTATAATAACCTCAATAAAGTAAACATCAACGGAAGACGTTATGTTGTTGAAAAATTAAAAGAAGAGATGCAGAAGCATGTGCATTGCTTTAACCTGGAAGGACTTACAAGTAAAATCGAAGCATCCCGCTGATTAGCAGAAAACCGGTTGGTTTTTCAAGGGTTCTGCAATCTCTTCGGAAAGGGAGAGACATGAAGAGCAGAACGTTGAAAATCATCAAATATCTGAATGAGGAACGAATGGCAAGCTACCGTGAAATTGCTCAGGCAGTGGATGAAACAGAAAGGGCGGTTCGCTATGATATCGACAGTATAAACAATGAACTGGCATTCTTGACAAGTGGTCAATTTGTTACATAAATTGACAGGAATTTACCGAGGGTATAGAATGAACGCAGATAAGTAAGCAGCAAGAATGCCAGAGGCATTTTTGAATACGGATGTCTGCTTACAGTGCCGTATACAAAAGGCATGAAAAATTTCAAAGGAGAGGAAAAAAGTGGAAGAAAAACAGGAAAATCGCCTGCAAAAGACCATGCAGGAAAAAGCAAAGTATTACGGAAACCGGATCTGGCGTGATATGTCAAGCCTTGGAAAATGGCTGATCCTTGCAGTTGTGACAGGATGTATTGTCGGTGCTGCGAGCAGCCTGTTTTCTTATGTGCTGAAAACCGTGACCAATGTGCGGGAAGAACATTTATGGATCTTTTATCTGCTTCCGGTGTCCGGTCTGATCATTGTATTTTTGTATCAGAAATTCGGAAAAGATGACGGAGGTCCCAATCAGGTATTTATGACGATCCGTTCCAAAGATGATGTACCGCTCAAATCGGCACCGCTCATTTTTATATCGACTGCCCTCACACATCTGACCGGCGGCTCAGCCGGACGAGAGGGTGCAGTTATCCAGCTTGGAGGCAGTATCGGAAATCAGCTTGGACGTATGTTGCCACTGGATGAAGAGGACCGCCATGTGATGGTAATGTGCGGTATGAGTGCTGCTTTTGCAGCATTGTTCGGAACACCGATGGCAGCGGCTGTCTTTGCGATGGAAGTAGTCAGCGTTGGCGTCATGTATTATACCGCACTTGTTCCATGTATTATCGCATCTCTGATCGCGTCCGGATTTGCGGCATCTATGGGAATCAATCCGGAGGCTTTCCATGTGACGAATATTCCGGCACTTACGATTGAAAGTGGAATCAAAATGGGCATCGTGGCACTTTGCTGTGCCGGACTCAGTATTTTATTCTGCATGGCATTAAATGGGATTTCCGCTTTTTATGCGAAATATCTGAAAAATGTTTATGTCCGCGTTGTCGTTGCCAGCGTTGTGATTATCGTTATCACAAAGATTCTTGGAACCACTGATTATATGGGAGCAGGTACCGGACTGATCGCACAGGCAATCGAACACGGAAATGTCAGAACACTGGATTTCTTCTGGAAACTCGTACTTACTGTGCTGACTATGCGTGCCGGATTCCGGGGCGGAGAGATCGTACCATCCTTCTGTGTCGGAGCTGCTTTTGGCTGTGTGCTTGGACATATCCTTGGGCTTTCACCATCCATCTGTGCTGCAAGCGGAATGGTTGCACTGTTCTGCGGTGTGACAAACTGCCCGCTGACCTCCATTCTGATCGCGTTTGAGCTGTTTGGATTTGAAGGGGTTTCCTACTATCTGATTGCAGTATCGATCAGTTATGCAGCATCCGGATATTATGGACTTTATAAAGATCAGACGATCGTGTATTCAAAATACAAAGCCAAATATATAAACCATCATACGAGGATGTAATAACTTAAAAAAGCTGCCACTTTATCGAAATATATGTTTCGTAAAGTGACAGCCTTTTTAAATCAGGTTATTCTGTAAAAGTATAGCGGACAATATATCCTTTAGAATCTCCGGTTGTTATAATGACATCCCCGGAAGTATTTTTAGATACGTCCATTACCGGGAAAATACCATGCTCTTTGACGTAAGCTTCCGGGCTTTCTGCCTTGGCTTCAATGATTTCATTCTGAGCATGTTTCGTTCCGCCGCAAGGGTTGATCGTTTCGATAATAATTTCATATTCTTTCATGTTCAGTCCCCCATTTCTGTGTTAAAAAATTATAATTCTCCGTTTTCCAGACAGTTCTGATACATAGAGCGAAGAAGAAATTTTCCGGTTACTGTTTTGAATACCTTATCGAGCATATTTTTGATATTATGTCCGGAAAAATGGCTTTCATCCGCATTAACCAGATAGTCTGCTTCAATGATGATCTGGTAGTCGATGCCATCAATCTGATCAAGTGTATGATGGTGGCTTACGAGAAAAGAGATCCGGTCTGTAAAATCCTGCGGAAGATCAGAATCTTTAAAAAATTCTTCAATCAAAGCAGCACTTTCTTTTTCCTGATTTTTGCCGTTTGTATTTCCATATTTTACCCGGCAGAGCGGGCAGGCAATATCATGGACCAGAGATGTCATTTCAACAAGTTTCTGAGTGTCCGGATCGAGATGTTCTCCTTCTGCAATCATCTTTGCATAGGCATAAACTTTCATGAAGTGATTGATATCATGAAGATTTCCGTGGGAATACTCGATCATCTTTTTTGCTGTGTCCAGTACTGTCATAGTGCTCACCTCCGTATGAAATTGTTATAGCATAAAAGCGTCAGATTCTCAATACGGCGGATGAAAAATCGCAGCACATAAAAAGCTGGCATAGAAAAGCAACGACAAGCGTATCAGCTTAGGTGTTAAATTGACTTCATCGGGTGAAATCGGCTTGAGCTGAAATGCTTTAAGAACATCTCAATCCAACATTCTTTGGGCAAAGAAAGAAGCACTGCTTCTTTCCCTGCCTTCCCGACGAGGGACGGGTGTGGGCAGAGCCCACTAATAGAACAAGCCCCTGCAAAAAGCCGGGGCTAATAATTCAATTATTTCAGGACATTTTCAAAAATGCTTGACACAAAGCAACCGGATATTTTTGCATGCCTAAAATGAAAAAATTTTCTGTTGCAAATTTGCATCAGCGTTCTTTTTGTGCTAAACTACGATACGGAAAGAACATGTGCTTAATGGATTGCAAAGAGCAGGGGAAAGAAAAAATTATGACAGAAGAGACAATGGAAATTACACCTGGAAACAGGATCATAGAATTGTGCGAAGAAAATCAGATTTCACAGAGGGAGCTGGCAAGAAGGATTGGGATTACGCCTTCGCAGATCAGCCGGATCATCAAAGGTGAAACGCGGACGATCAACAGCGATATTCTGATGGCAGTAGCAAGAGAATTTGAAGTATCGACGGATTATATACTGGGTGTAGAGAACCGGAAGAAAGAGTTTTTTGCAAAGGACAGCAAAGGCGAAAAAGAGCCGAAATTTCATACGCCGATGTTGCTGATGAGTTCTTCTTTTCCGATTGGAGGCTGCATAGACTTTATAGAAGCCCTTCAGGATAAAGATGAAAAGAAGATGGCATATGCGGAATATTATTATTTCAGCGGGCAGCATGAAAAGGCAGTAGCTTATACAGAATGTTATCTGGATTGTGAAGATGTGATGCTGAAAATGTCTGCCTGCCTGATCTATACTTTTGCAAATCTGTCCCTCAATCATATCAATTCCGCAAGGATGGGACTGGATCGTCTGAGAGAGCATCTGGCGAAAGTGATGGATGAACAGACCGACATAAGAACAAGAGCCTTTGGTGTATTTGTGGCATCAGCGGCACATACTCTTTTACATCTGCCGATGGGAGATATTCCCCCGCTGTCTGACTACATCGGGGAATTTAAAAAGGGGAAGCAGCTCTGGGGTGCCTA
>CAJMMS010000060.1 GCA_905214675.1 uncultured bacterium | reverse complement strand
CGATACCGATCTGAACAACGGTTGTAAATTTCTCACCTGCTGCATTTGTGATCTCTCCGGCATGTACTTTATTTGCAAAGTCTGCGATCTTCTGCTGCTGTTCTTTATAGAAAGCACGTTTGTCTGTACCGTCAGCGTTTACAGCTTCACCGAGCTGACCGCGTGTCAGGTGATGAAGAACCATTCTCTTCTCTCCGGTGTTGATAACTTCACCATTGTAAAGTGCTTCGAATTTTTCAGTCAGCTGTGCTTCGTCTGCCAGTTTCTGCAGATCTTCCAGCACTTTGTCATCTACCTGCTTTGCAGCATAATTATACGCAAGACCTTCTGCCATCGGTACGCTGTATGTTTTCACACGTTCTGCACCGTTTTCTCCAGACATTGCCTCTGCGATATTTACACGCTCTGCCTTTGAAAGATTTTTAAATGCTTCCAGTGTATCCAGGTTGTTCCAGGTAATCATAGTAGATTCCTCCTTAAATGTATAAAATATAATATAAGCGGATGTGTGATAAAGTTTACTTCTCTAAATCACTGATGATTATAATAGCAAACCTGGTTAAATTCAAGCGTCAATCGCATCTCCATGGTTTTTTATACCGTAAGAATTGTTTTTTACCACCATTTAATCTCCTGCCGTTTCATTAAATTTACTAAACAGTTGGAGATACATTGCCATTTTATCCACTGCATCCACAGATACACCCGTTTCGGTATCAATTTCGAAATAGCATTTCTCCCCAATATAACCCTTGAGTTCTGCTTTTCCACTTCCGATCTGATTGCCCTCGTAATCGTAAAGTTCCTCTCCGTGTTCTTCTGCCAGATAATCTTTGGGATTTCCGTCTGCATCCATAAATACGAGATAATATTCACGTTCCAGATTTTCGTTCTCGAACACCCGCTTCTGTGCATAGCCAAGGCACTGATTGTTTTCATCATAATAACCATAGGTTGTCCCGGCAATTACGCCATCGATGTTATTGATCGGCTCATCAGTCACAAATTTCATCCAGAACCAGGGTTTGCCATCGACCGATACCGTCCATTTCGTATTGAGAATACCTGTTTCTTTTAACCGCCCGGCTATTTTCCCGTCCGCAAGGATATTCCCCTCCTGGTTGACCTCCTCCAGATCTCCTTCTACCAGAAATGTCCGGCACTGACTCATTGCCTGCTTTGCTTCCTCTGCAGATGCATAGGACTCGACATTAGATTTTCTGCATCCCAAAAGAACACTTGCCAGAATGCACCACATCACTGCGATATACACCGCTTTTCTTATCTTTGCCTTTTCTTTCATTCACGCCTCCTAACTGCGATCCCGTGCAAGTTCGCGTGCTGCCATCACCGCCATTGCCGTAAGCAGCGGAAGATATTTTTCTTCATATGCAATGATCACTGCATTGTCAAAGACGATATTTTCCATTTTCAGATCCAGGTTGTCCAGGATCGTCCCCAGCGTTTTGCCATTTAAGGTCACGCAGAAATTATGGCCGATCGAACCGGCATATTCCGTCAGTTCCAGTTTTCCTTCTTTGACCTTCATCTCAAACTTATCTTTGACCAGCACAAATTTCTTCTCCAGCGTGCCGTAAAGCTCCCCCCGGTAATAAAACTGGTAGGTCGGCAGTACGCTTACGATCTTCTTGGTCATTTTAAAGATCTCGTTATGCTGATTGTCATAAACAGAAAGTGTGCGCAGCGGAGCCGTTCCTTCGATTTCGAAAACACGGTTTCCTTCGTTGTCACAGAGATCAAAATGCTGACCGGTCAGTTTAAAATCCTCCGTAAAAGTATAGACTTCCGATGGGCGGGACTGCGGAATTTCCAAAACCTGTTTTGTTTTCACAAAATGCTCCAGGCTCTCCCTCAGTTGCTTCTGCATCAGAAGCACATCCGACTGATAGCAGACATATTCTGCTGTATTATCGCCAAAATCCTCTTCTGCCGGAAATACCGGATCGTTATATTTTCCTTTTATCATGCTGGTCATGAACGAATAGCCAAGATAACCGATATTCCCGTCTTTTGAAAGCCAGAAATAGAGAAAATCTCCGTTCTTATCCGGTCCGAACATCAGAGCCGGCTGTCTCATCGTGTAAAACTGAACAAGATAAGCAGAGCCAAGCGGCGTGCGGACATCTTTGTAGGCCTCATAAAATTCTTCAATCTTTCTCGGACAATCCATGGCGATCATACTGCAGATATCCGTTGAACCGTTATAATCATCCGGCGATCCCAGCATCCAGATTGCAATACCAATGATCAGGACAACCGTTGCTATGCTGACCGGGATCTTATTCCAGTTCCCTTTTGATGCGATCCAGAAAGAAAATGCACAAACGATCACACTGATCATACGGTATTCCCACATACGCGCTCTAAGCGAGGTGGAGAACTGCTGTTTTTCTGTATTTTCTGTTTCCTGCATAGCTCCAATCCTTTCCGGGCATTTGTGAGTACCAGAAATCCTCTCCGGCACTCACTGCCCAATTCTTTTTATCTTATGCTTTTTCAGGTTTCACCTGGATGCCCGCACGTTTTCTTTTTTCGCGACTCCGCGTGCTTTGAGCATCTTCCTGTAAGCAGAGAGTTTTTTCTTCGGCACTTTGATGGCTGCTTTCGCATGGATGCCGGAAAATGCCTTGCTTCCCACTCTTTTCTTTGTCAGCTTTGTCGTTTTGAACGTGATATTTTTCAGGTTCTTGCAGCCATAAAATGCCTGCTTACCGATCTTCTCTATACCGGACGGTATGACTACTTTTCTGATCTTTTTATTCTTTTTAAATGCATTCGCTGCAATCTCTGTAACTTTATAAGTAACATGACCTGCCGTAATGCTGTCCGGTATGTTTACCGTTCCTTTGACACCCTTTTTCGGTTTCAGATATACCACTGTAAATGTCTTTCCGTCTGCACAGGTTACTTTATACTGGTTATTGTCCGCTCCGGTGAACTTTCTTCCTTTTTTCAGATATTCTGTTTTTGCTGGCTTCTGTATCGGCTCAGAAGTTCCCGGTTTTGTGCCTGGATCTGACGGTTTTTGTGGTGTCTCCGGTGTTTCCTTTGTATCCGGCGTTTCCGTTGTATCCGGTGTTTCCTTTGTATCCGGCGTTTCCGTTGTATCCTGTGTCTCGATCGTCACTGCTTTTGTCAGAGGGATTTCTGTGACTGGCTGTAGCAGCCTGTAATTTGCTTTGTCTTTTCCGGCAAGCGTCAGTTCCGGTAATGTTACCGAAGTATATTCGCCTGCTTTTTTATCTTTTAACGTTCCATACAGATCCGTCAGATCTACGCTCACTTCATCTCCTTCCAGCATACCGTTTAGCAGCACTTCTGTGATGGAAACCTGATTTGTGCCATCATATTTTCTATTTTTGGCGGTCGCCTTTGTTACCGTAAGTTTTTTTGCATTTACTTTGATCGCTGTGCTGCCTTCTGCATTTGCATATACCGCATCATCCGGTGTAAAGATCCACTCTGCACTTGTCACGGATGTATCCGGTCTTTGTGTGGCATCTTTCCACGCAAGCGTTCCTTCCACTGTATTTCCTTCTTCGTCCACAAATTCTGCTTCCGAAAACTCCAGTGCCGACAAAAGATCACCGTAAGTAAGCATATCTTTTTTCAGGGTTACTTCTGTTCCTTCCTGTAATCTGACCGGTATCTGGTCATTACATTCCAGATTGAAGGTGATCACAAAGTCCTCATAGTTCTCAGTCGTAACTTTGATCTGGATCTTTCCTTTCCTGTCCAGTGCCCCCTGCTTCACTGTATAAGACAATATATCATTTGCTATGCTCGGTTCTGCGATATATTCCATGTTTCCGGTCATCTCCGGTGCAGCATACTGTGCATTCCCGCAGTCCACCGGTAGGATTTCCCTGAGACTGATCCGCTCTTCCTGATCCTTTAAATAGAAGTAACTTTTATTCTGTTCTTCGATCTGAAGCCCACTGCTTTTTGCCACATTCACCGCTTTTGTCAGAGGAATTTCGTCTGTCGGCTGCACAAGAATATAATTCTCTTTGTCTTTTCCGGTTAATCTCAGCTCTGGCAAAGTTACCGAAGTATAATTTCCCGCTTTTACATCTTTCAAAGTCCCGCGGATCGTTCCGATGTCTGCCGAAACTTCATCTCCTTCTTCAATGCCCTCAAGAACAATATCACTGAAGCTGACATACGCGGTTCCGTCATATACTTTATCATCTGCCGTTGCCGCTAAGACTTTCAGTTCTTTTGGCTCTACGGTAATCGCTGTGCTGCCTTCTGCATTTGCATATACCACGTCATCCGGTGTAAAGATCCACTCTGCACTTGTCATGGATGTATCCGGTCTTTGTGTGGCATCTTTCCACGCAAGCGTTCCTTCCACTGTATTTCCTTCTTCGTCCACAAATTCTGCTTCCGAAAACTCCAGTGCCGACAAAAGATCACCGTAAGTAAGCATATCTTTTTTCAGGGTTACTTCTGTTCCTTCCTGTAATCTGACCGGTATCTGGTCATTACATTCCAGATTGAAGGTGATCACAAAGTCCTCATAGTTCTCAGTCGTAACTTTGATCTGGATCTTTCCTTTCCTGTCCAGTGCCCCCTGCTTCACTGTATAAGACAATATATCATTTGCTATGCTCGGTTCTGCGATATATTCCATGTTTCCGGTCATCTCCGGTGCAGCATACTGTGCATTCCCGCAGTCCACCGGTAGGATTTCCCTGAGACTGATCCGCTCTTCCTGATCCTTTAAATAGAAGTAACTTTTATTCTGTTCTTCGATCTGAAGCCCACTGCTTTTTGCCACATTCACCGCTTTTGTCAGAGGAATTTCGTCTGTCGGCTGCACAAGAATATAATTCTCTTTGTCTTTTCCGGTTAATCTCAGCTCTGGCAAAGTTACCGAAGTATAATTTCCCGCTTTTACATCTTTCAAAGTCCCGCGGATCGTTCCGATGTCTGCCGAAACTTCATCTCCTTCTTCAATGCCCTCAAGAACAATATCACTGAAGCTGACATACGCGGTTCCGTCATATACTTTATCATCTGCCGTTGCCGCTAAGACTTTCAGTTCTTTTGGCTCTACGGTAATCGCTGTGCTGCCTTCTGCATTTGCATATACCACGTCATCCGGTGTAAAGATCCACTCTGCACTTGTCATGGATGTATCCGGTCTTTGTGTGGCATCTTTCCACGCAAGCGTTCCCTGAATCTGCGTGTCGGTTCCCTGCTCAACAAAAACTGCCTGTTCTTCCCCTTCCAGATTCAGTTTGGATAATGGTTCCCCGTAAGTAAGCTTCTGATCCTGTAAAACTTTTACCTCACTGCCTTCTTTCAGGACAACCTTTTTCTGGTCTGTCAGTGTGACCGTCAAGTCATAAGAAACATCCTTATAATTTTCCATTTCTACCGTTACATGGAGCACAGCCGTTTTTCCGATCATGCTCCTGTCTGTAAAGTCATTCACTAGATAAGTTAACTGTCCACTCTGCGTAACCCTATAATTATAAAAAATCTGCTCATCCCCTGTTACAGAACAGGAATAACTATCTCCCTTTTTATCCGCCGGGAGTTTTGCCTGCAGATCCACATATACATCATCAGAACCTTTTATATAAATATAACTTTCCGATTCATGAATTGCAGCCTGCTGCGGAGTCTTTTTCTCAACATGAACTTCTACACCTTTTACTACATAATAAGGATAATTTCCATCTTTCGGTGTAAAAACAAGATCGCATATCAATCTTTTTCCAAGTTCCGGTATCACTTCCAGATTTTCTTTCTCCGTAAAACTCCAGGTTCCTTCCAGCAGCGTACTTTCTCCGTTTCCGGTATCTGCCCTGATCACGCCCGGAATTAAGGTATACTCCTGCAAAGTCTGTTCTACATTTCCGGAAATCTGCGGAAGTGTCTCACAGCTCATACCTGTATTTCGAACCTCCACATTTTTCAGCTCACTCTGAGTAAGTACTTCTTTTCTGCTCAGAAAGCGTCCAGCTTCTGTACTGTAGAACGCATAACCCTGCGGAAGCATATTTTCTGCACTGCCTGAATATAATACGATGTTCTGAAAATTTCCGCCGGTCATTTCTATACTGTTTTGATAACTGTCCCAATAGCCGATCTGTCTGAAATCACCGCTTTCTATTCTCAGTTTCCCGCTCCTCTGTGCTATTACAATATCAAAGGTTCCGTTTTTTACCGTAACCTCTGCTCCGTCTATGTAGATCCGGTCAACACTTTTCGCTGTCAGAGATTTTTGATTTAAATCCAGAGTGATTTTTCCACTTTTCAGAGTCGGAAGACTTCCCGTATTTTCCATTGACTGCATAAAGGTAATCTCTGCTTCTTTGCCATTTGCGTATTCAAATGCTTCTTTCAGTGTATTTACATAACTATCTTCTCCATTTACCGTGATCCGGATAGAACCCTTGAAATCCGGATTTTTCTTATGACACCACGTACAGTATTGTAAATCCTGTTCATAATCATGTTCCTTACATACCTCGACATGCACGTTTGCAGCGCTTTCCTCGGCATATGGCTGCTTCTCATTTGTCTCATTATCCACCAGACAACGTTCTTCTCCAAGCTCTGCCCATGCTTTTGAAATACGCTCGAATTTTCCACCGCTTACCTTGATTTTCCCACTGTTATGCATAACATAGTTGTCCGACTGATTTTCATAAATTCCACCGGCAAACTCTATATTCTTACTTTCTACTCTTAATTCGCCGGAAAATACACCCGTCTGCGTTTCACTGCTGTCAGTGATTTTAAGAGAAACATCCGGATTCAGCAAAATCTTTCTCAAACTTTGCAGACGATATCCGTTCAGATCCAGGATCAGATTTCCGCTGTTTACCTCCACTTCCCTTTTTAGTTCAATATTCTTCAACAGCTTCATCTGTGCTGTTTTTCTCTCTGTATCACGAAATGCTTCTGCCAAAGTAACATATGGTTCGGAATGTCCATCCATGGTTACCTCAATTTCCCCATTCGAAATTTTATATAACAGATAATCCGATTCTGATTTGTATTTTTCACGGAATGTCAGTTCTGCTTTTACATAGTAATCGCCTTTAGCAGCCGGTGCCCCGCCTTCGGTAAGTGCACCGGCATTTTCTGCATTTGTCAGCACTCCATCCTTGCTTTTATAATACGTGGTCTTTATGGATGTCGGTGTTTCCCTGCAGCTCCAGGTGATCTTTCTTCCTTTTTCCAATGACAGTTCCCGCGGATTTCCCGTATATGCATAATCTATGCTCTCGCTGTCCGCAATTCTTTGCATCCGAATTCTGGCATCAAAGTTGATCTGATAGGAAAAAATTTCTGAAGTTTCCTGATAAAAATCTTTCACTTCCAGAGCCGTAACTTTTACATAATATTGCCCCGGCAGAGCCGGTGCTCCAGCTTTTTCAACCGCTCCGCTGTTTTGTGCTGTGGTCGGTATCTGTGCCTTTTCATCCAGATAATAGCCGACTATTATCTGTCCGTCCCCTTTCCAACTGAAAACTTCGTCCTTCTTCAGAGATAATGGCTTTGTTTGAGACAGATTGTCGCTTGTTTTCACCATCTGTGTACCGGATACCAGCAAAATCTCATTTTTTGCTATACTTCCCGGATGATTGCTGTAAGTATTGCTTTTCTCCAGATAATAAACCTTTCCATGTGTGCCATCCATTACCGGATAAGCATCTGGGTTTTCCTCAAGATTCTGAAACCACTTTGCCTGCGAAACCAGTGAATTATCCTTTCCATTTAAGACCCAGGCTGCCTTTCCGGATGCAAACTCTGCACTTGTCATCCCTTCTGAATCTTTGACAGTTCCATTTTTATTGTTATTATAGACCCCTCCCTTAAAGCGGTCGGTATTAAAAACACAGTTCTGGATTGTATCCCCATTAGCCAGACTTCCTGCGATTCCACCTGTTATACTTCCTGTCATGGCTGCATCGCTCCAGCAGGAGATGATATCACAGGCTTCTAGATTCAGGTAGCTCTGATAACCTGTAATACCGCCGGCATAATATGCATCTGCTGTTCCGGTATTATAACAATATTTGATATAAGTTCTCACATATTGCTGGGAACTGTTTCTGGCGCAGACCTGCGCACCGGCGATGCCTCCGCTGCGCCCGTAGCCCCACGTTGCTTTTATCGCTCCGCTGTTTTTGCATGATTCGATCCAGCCCTGTGAGTATCCTACAATGCCGCCTGCATAATCATGCGCGGTTACTTTTCCGCTGTTCCAGCAGTTGATCACCTTTCCAAGACTGCTTTTTGCTGCAACTGCTCCGGCCGTACTCGTTGACGATGTGAACACGCCATCTTCCATGCCAAGATTTTTGACAACACTATTCTCCTTCAGCAGTGCAAACAGACCTGATACCTGTTTATCTCCTGTTCGCTCGCAGACCAGCTTGCTGATCTTATGTCCGTTTCCGTCAAAGGTTCCTGTATAACCGTCATTTGTATCTCCGATCGGTGTCCAGTCTTCGCCTGTCATATCAATGTCTGCCGTCAGCACTGCATTGATGTCTTTCTCCCCGGCATTGACCTTTGCCGCAAATGCCTGCAGATCTTCTTTATCTGCGATCGCATAATATCCGGCATAATCTCCGTTT
The DNA here is from genome assembly GCA_905214675.1 of uncultured bacterium. Taxonomy (GTDB): domain Bacteria; phylum Bacillota; class Clostridia; order Lachnospirales; family Lachnospiraceae; genus Hominisplanchenecus. The sequence goes on along the minus strand of CAJMMS010000060.1, from coordinate 1,663 downwards.
AAATGAAAATTACTCTGGTTCTCTTCAGTAACCTGTACCAGCCCTGCTGCATTTGCCTGAATACTTACCAGACCACCAAAATCCATTGCGGTAAATGCAAGTGCAAATGCAAGTAATCCTGCTGCAATTCGTTTTCTCATATCTTCCCTCCTGTTTTCATTTTTTTATCTTTCATTCCTGACTGATTCCTGCAAATTGCTCCGTTGAAAAATAACTTTCGCAATTCTATAACCATTATATAAAATAAAAAAAGCATTGTACACTAGCCAAACGGTTAGTATTACAATGCTTAAATCATTTTTTTGCAAAATATTTATTCTGTATTAATATTTTCTTATATGCCACCCGGCAATATGATGTACTCCGCCAAAAAAAGCAACTGACCAGTCTTCCAGGCTCAGTTGCTTATGTTAAGTTCCTTATTTGATTCTCTTTAATTCGTATTCTCTTGTTCCAAGGCCAATCTTCTCTGCCTGATCCAGCGTTGCTTTCCACTCGATATTCGGGTTGGAATCTTTGAAATGGTCGTGGTGGCAATACAGATTTTTTTCAGCTTGTCCAGTTGGCTGGTCCCTACCGGACAGCGAAAATCAGTAAAATAAACGGTTGATTTCTCCATGTCAGTTCCTTCTTGTCTGCTTTCTTTTCATAATGTTTCTGTACTTCTTTTATTTTTATGTTGATCTTCAGGGGTTATGCTCTTTTTCTGCCCCTGTACTCATTTTCACTTCAAATGTTGTCCCGCTGTGTTTATTTGTATAAACTTCAATCGTCCCGTCATGAACCCGCACAACTTCCCGCACCATCGCAAGTCCAAGCCCCACACCTCCAAGTTCCCGGCTTCTTGACTTATCTACCCGGAAGAATGGTTCAAAGATCTGCTCCCTGAATGCTTCATCAATTCCATTTCCTGTATCCGAAACCGTCAGAACAACTTCGTGCTTATCCTTTATTGCTGATACCGTAACAGTTCCATCTTTCCGATTATATTTAATCGCATTTTCCACAAGATTATATAGCATTCTGTAAATCAGAATATCACTTCCTGTCAAAAATAATTCTTCATCTGCCTTTCCTCCTGCTCCCTGTGACTTCTGTATCAGTTCAACTTTCTTTTCCTGTGCCAGCGGTTCTAAATCTGCCAGCACTTCCTCGATCAGGCTATGGATCTCAATTCTGTCATTTCGCGCTACTGTCTGTAATTCGCTCATATCCAAAAGCGTTCTGACCAACTTGCTAAGACGTTCATTCTGCTCCGTTATCATCTGAATCGTCTCTTCTGCCGTTGTTGTACTCTCTGGATGTTCTGTTGTATGGTACAGATCCAGTTGTGCCTGGATCAAAGCCAGTGGGGTACGTAACTCATGTGCTGCATTTCCCGTAAACTGACGCTGCGTCTCAAATGATTCTGAAAGCCGCATAAGCATTTTATTGTAAGATATGCGAAGTCTGTCCAGCTCTGCAATCTTATTCTCTTCGATTGTATAATCTTTCAGGTTCTGTGCCTGGACTTTTTCCACTGTCTCTGAAAATTCCCTGAGTGGTTTCAATGCCCGTCCACTGATAAAATACGTCGCTGCTCCGCCAAGCAGCGCTACAACAGCAGTGATCAGAAGGCTTCTGCTTCTATAATCTGATTTGGAGTCATAAACCTTCATGGAAA
>CAJMMS010000059.1 GCA_905214675.1 uncultured bacterium | reverse complement strand
GTAAAACCACGGAATAGCTGGGAAAGAATAACACCGGAATTTCCTCTTGCTCCACGCAGGGAGCCGGAAGAGATTGCCTTTGCAAGAACTTCCATCGTCGGATTTTCAAGAGCGGCAACTTCTTTTGCTGCGGCCATGATCGTCATTGTCATGTTCGTACCGGTATCTCCATCCGGCACCGGAAAAACATTCAGTTCATTGATCCATTCTTTCTTTGATTCCAGGTTTTTAGCTCCTGCCAGAAACATCCTGGCAAAAAGTGCGGCATTGATTGTATTTGTTTCCACAACGGGTTCCTCCTTAATCTATCGGTCTGACACCTTCTACATAAATATTGATCTTGTGAATTTCCATGCCGGTAAACTCTTCTACTTTATATTTGACATTGTTGATCAGGTTATCTGAAACAGCAGAAATGCTGACACCATATGCCACGATCACATGAAAATCCAGAGAAATTTTATTGTCATCGACCGTCACCTGAATACCATTTTTCAGGCTGTCCTTTTTCAGAAGTCTGACCAGTCCATCTTTCATACTTACAGTTGCCATGCCTACAATACCAAAACATTCTACTGCAACACTTCCGGCATAAGTAGCGATCACATCTGTGTCAATCAGGATCGAACCAAGCTCTGTTTCCATTCTTCCTTTCATATTCTGATACCTCCTAGGTTATAACGATATGTTTCCATTATAACCTGTTTCATATAAAAAGGAAATATGAAAAATGATTTTTTACAGTTTTTTTAAATTTTCGCATTTTTTGCTTGCATTATCTATTCGCTTCTGGTAAAATACCTATTGTTGTGAGCCTATTGTAGGCAATATAATGTCAAGGAGGTGCAGTCATGGCTAGATGTGCTATTTGTGATAAGGGAGCTCATTTCGGTAACAACGTGAGTCATTCTCATAGAAGATCCAATAAAATGTGGAAATCCAACATTAAATCTGTTCGCGTTAAAGTAAACGGTGGAACAAAGAAAATGTATGTATGTACTTCATGCTTACGTTCTGATAAAGTTGAAAGAGCATAAGGATCATAAATTAAAAAAGCGAATATAAAAGGACAGGAATTGATTTTAGATCTCCTGTTCTTTTTTGTTGTCCATCAGTTTGCCATATCAGCTTGAAAAGACAAGGGCGGGGAGAACTTAAAGTTCTCTCCCGCTCTTTGTGTTACTTCTTATTTTTTGATTTTTGTTTTCTTTGGCAGTCCTGCTTTTTTCAGCATTTTTGAATATTTTTTCAGTTTTTTCGCCGGTACGGTTACTTTGGCTTTTGCACTGATCTTGTTAAATGCCTTACTTCCAATAGAAGTGATGCCATTTGCCTTTTTCATATTGACTGTTTTCAGTTTGCTGCAGCCTGCAAATGCATTCTTGCCAATCTTCTTCACATTGCTTCCGATGGTTACTTTCTTCAGCTTCCTGCAATTTTTGAAAGCATTTTTGTTGATCTGGGTTACTTTGTAAGTAACGTTGCCAATCTTAACTGTCCTGGCAATAGTTACGGAAGTTACATTCTTTCCTTTACTTCCTCCGACACCAATAACGGCTGCTGTTTTCTTATTTTCATTTAAGATACGGTAAGTTACATTTTTGTTTACCGTTTCTTTTACTGCCGTCTGTCCAGGATTGGACGGTGTGGACGGTGTGGATGGAGTAGATGGAGTAGCCGGTGTATCTGGCTGCTTAGATGTATCCGTTGTCTGTGTATCTGCTTTTTTCAGATTTGCTCTTGCACTCTGTAAAGCAGCAAGCAGGCTCTGAAGTTCTTCGGTTGTTGCATCTGCTTTTGCATTTTTCGCATTTTCATATGCGGTTTTAAATGCATTCCAGCTTTCGGACGTATAAATTCCTTTTTCATTTCCTGCTTCATAGATGCTCTTGGTTTCCGCATTTTCTGTTTCATTTTTTAATGCGTTTTTTAATGCGGTTTTAGCTGTTTCTGTTTCTTCCGTTTTCAATTCTTCGTCAGACTGTTTCGGGCATTCCAGTGTAATAATTTCACAGATTGCCGGTTTTACATTACTCCAAGTAAGTTTTACATCTAATACCTGATCATACATATAAGTATAGAATGTAGTCAGGCTCTTATTTAATGTTCCAAGTGTTACCCAGTTATTTTCACCGGTACGAACATAAACAGTTGCATTGCTGATGGATTTCTGTACAATATTCAGTTTACGTACGTTTGTTGTATCAGACAGATGATATACCAGAGAACCTTCAGTCTTATCCGTCATATCCGGTACAAATGCGGTTGTCAGATCACCGTCATTTAAGTTCCAAGGCTCCTGACCTCTCTGCAGAGCAGCATCGGTCTCAAATGTCGGATCATTTACGGTTGGAATATATGCACCGCCGTTAAGCTGGATCTCATTGAGTTCTACCCAACGGGAGCTGTATCCTGCTGTAAAGTACAGACGGATGTATTTTGCTTTTACATTGTCAATGTTTGTGTTTTCCATATAAGAATAAGCTACATCTACACTGTCATGTGTCCATCCATTTTCTGCCGGTTTTGTGCTTGCATCGCTCGCATCATTTTCAACGCCATCACCGATAGTGAGTACGTCTTTCCAGTTTTTATTATCCACAGATGCCTGAATAACAGCATCTCTTGGATAATCAAACGCAGTATCCAGAACATATACTTTCAGGGATTTCAGTGTGATCTCCTGTCCAAGGGTATAGGTTACATAATCACCCGCGTTTGGTGGTGCACAATATTTTGCCTTCGATGTCAGATCGCCGTCCATCCAGTTTGCTGTTGTGCCAAGCTTTCTTGCATCGTTACTGTTGGATTCACCGCCGATGGTTGTCGCAAGCAGATCCATAGCACCGATCTCATCGTTTGTTACTTCAAATTTACTCAGGCTGAACGTAACATCTGCGGATGTTTTATTGATCAGGCGGATGTAACGGGCACTTGTTGCAGAGGAACCGTCTGTCCACTCTGCCTGATTCAGGGAGGTCTGAAGTGTCAGCTTGTCTGTTCCGTTTCCTGTTACATCAACAGATGCGATCGCATGGATACGGTCAAGTTTCAGTCCGATATACTGTCCTGCTTTCAGGGTTACATTGTCTCTTGCATAGACTTTGGAAACTTCGTCACCATAGGTTACTTTCCAGTCTTCGTCACCAGTGTTGGTGTAATCCATAACATCGCCGGTTACTTCTGCTTCTTTTCCATAAACAGCAAATTCACTGAATTTCACCCATACGGCTACCTGCTGGTCATTTACAATTCTGATATAACGTGCAGAAGCACCTTCCAGATTTTCGATGTATTCATCAGAACCGCTTGCGGCACCGGTATGAACTTCTGTTTTTGTCCAGTTGGAAGCGTCCACAGAATATTCATAGTGATATTTTACCCATTTGTCACCGCTGTCTGCACCGACAACCGTTCTGATTTTATAGACATCTTTTGTTGCACCAAGATCCATCTGGATATAGTCACCTACAATAGAAGCGTCCTTTGTGCTGGTAGTTGGATTTACCCAGATATAGGTGGCATCGCTTCCATCTGTCAGATTGGACAGCGGATAACTTCCAGACTGATACAGGCTCCATCCGCTCGTATAGCTGATGGTTCCGGTATATTTGTTATCTGCAGCTTCGCTGTTGCCAGCTTTTTCAAATGCATCACAGGAAATCTCACGGATGATCAGCCAGCGGTTTCTGTCGTTGTTGCTGTTCTTCCAGCGGAATCCTTTGATCTCTTTTGCTTCTGCAAGCTCCAGAGTGACATCTGTGGTAGAACCGGCTGCCGGCTGTGTTTCAAATGCTGTCCAGGTACTGCCGTCTGTCGTATATTCCATAACACCGTTTGGAATATAATCATTTTCGTGACCGCTGCATGCCAGTGCGACCGTCATTTTTTTAACCGGTGTCACCTGGTTAAAGAGCAGTCCTACATAGTCACCAGTCTGCTGGTCGGTCTGGATCTGGAAGTTGGTATTTAAGTTTCCATCAATTGCATTGGCTGCATTTCCGGCATTTCCGGAGTTTTCTGTTCCGCCGACACGGTAGATCAGGGTTCTCTCCAATTTAATGTGTTCCGGATCGATGATCTGTTTTACAGTGTCAGAAACATTTTTCATGACTTTTTCGGTAAACGGAACAATGTAGAGCAGACCTGCTGTTGCATATTTTGTTTCATTTACATAACGGAATCCATAAGTCCGGGAACGTTCATATAAAGTCTGAGCTGCAGAATAGTGCTCCCATACTTTATCATTTTCTTTTGTCCGTACGGCTTTCAGAGCATCCATCAGTTCGATATTCGCTTCACATTCATCGCGCAGACAGCTCAGGAACGGGGTTATCTGTTCGCTCATACGTGTGTTGGTGCCATCTGTCAGATATTTTACGGCTGCATCGTAAATGGTCTTGAACTCGTTACGCATATCATCCAACTCTGCTGTCGTAACCGTTCCTGCTTCTACTTTTTTCTGGATCTCTGCCAGTTTGTTTTTCAGGGCAACAGACTCTTCGAATTTTGCCTGTCTTCCGGCTGTCTGAACAGGTCCCTGATAGATCATGTGTTTTGCCACTTCACGCAGGGCTGTGGAAGAATCGGATTCCAGTGCAGTAACATGGTCGATATATTTGAAGGAATCTTCCCATGCCTGGTCGCCTTCTGCCTCTTTATCCCATACCTTCCATGCATAGTCTGCCGCAGTAAAGATACCTACCTTGGATGGCTCCGAATGCTGCATCGGATTGAGGATGATACCTTCGTATTTACGGCCGTTGATCTTGGTGTGCAGAATGGTGTTGTGACCACCCATGATCAGACCGGTTTTATAGTTATCGTTACATGGCCAGTTTACCCACATATACGGATAACGTCCTGCAACACCATCAGATGCTACATTATTATAGAAATTGTCTGCAAAATTTGCAGTTACCTGTCCCCAGATTGCATTACCGGTCATGACCATATGTACCTGACGGTTTGCAGAAGCATTGATGCCTTTCAGTTTCGCGGAAGAACCATTTCCCATATAATCATTCGGGCAGTAAAGAATATCCGTCTTCAGATCCGGATATTCGGAGTTCTTCAGGTTGGTCAGCCAGGCTGTCAGGTCATTGAGCAGTCTGCTTAAGTTTGCTGCACTTGATCCGGTCGCATCATCTTCCAGAAGGGCAATCTGACGCACGCCGGATTCGATCACCTGCAGATATTTTGCTTTTACGGTTGCCAGATCTGCATCGTAATTGTTGAAATTAAATGGTCTGTTCATAAATGGATGCAGAGCATATACGAAAAAGCATTTGTTTTCGTTTCCTGCCTGGGCAAGTTTCTTGATGTTTTTAAGATTTTCAGTCGGATAAAGATCTCTCCACTGACTGTTGTGGTATGGATCATCCTTTGGTGCGAACACATACTGGTTCATCTTGATCTCGCCGCCAAACTTCATCAGATCAATACGGTCTTCCAGTGACCATGGGTTGCCGTAATATCCTTCGATAAATCCACGGAACTGTACTTCTGCATAGTCTGTCACCGTCAGCTCTTTGATCTTTTTGTCTGCAGAAAGCTGTTCAAAAATACGTTTCAGAGTAGTGACACCATAAAATGCTGCATCGGTGTCTTTGCCAAGTACTACGATTTTGCTGCCCTTAACATACAGCATATAAGCATCGTAGTTGTCAAAGGTTGCCGCAACAGCTCCATTGGCTTTTCCGTAAGTGTCAGCTGCATCCCCGGAACCGTATACACCGACGATCAGTTCCGTCTTATCTGCTGCTGCGTTTTCGTTTCCGGTCAGTTTCAGCACGTTCAGTGTGTCTGTGATACGTGTTTTCGTGTAACTGTCAATGCCGCTTCCAATGGTCAGTTTTACCTGATCGGTGAGCTGCATCTCTTTGCCACCGTAGGTGACATTTTGTGGTGTCGGGTAGATCTCATACTCTCCTGCTTCTTCTACTACGCCTGCATAGGCAGGAATACAGAAAAACAGAAGCATTGCCAGGAAAGCAAAGAACTTGACACTCAGTGATCTTGTTTTCTTCTTCATGTGTTTCCTCCTTTTCTTTTTTGTATCTCTGCACAAAAAAATTCTTCCTAAACATGCAGGGATACGATACTTTTACTATAACAAGTTCCGCAAGTTGCGTCAACTGTTATCTTTATCATAAATATTTTCATACATTTGCAGTTTATTTTGCTCTGCAGCCGCCTCTGCCGGTATAAAAACATGATCCAGAACAGGATCAACCGGCTGTTTTGCATTTTTTATCGCTTCTTCGCAGAAATAATCCTGTGCACAGATCAGCGTCTTTTTCCCTCTTCGGTCAATCTTTTCATAACTTCCGTCCGGCTGAAGAATATGGGCCTTCAGGTTATCGGCAAGCTGGATATCCAGAATATGCTTTGCCTGCTGTTTGATCTTTTCGTCTTTCAGCGGAAATACGATCTCGACACGCTTGTCCAGATTTCGCGGCATCCAGTCCGCACTGCCCATATACAGTTCTTCTGCCCCGTCATTATAAAAATAGAAGATGCGGGCATGTTCGAGGAAGTTGCCTACGATCGAACGCACCGATATGTTTTCACTGATATGCGGGATGCCGACTTTCAGGCAACAGATACCGCGGATGATCAGTTCGATCTTCACACCGGCTGCGGATGCCGCATAGAGTGCCGCAATGATCTCCCGGTCACACAGAGAATTCATTTTAGCAATGATGTGTGCCTCTTTTCCTTCTTTTGCCCAGTTTTTCTCACGTTCGATCAGTTTCAGGAAACGTTTGCGAAGCCAGATCGGTGCGACAGCAAGATCGTTCCAGTGTTTTGGCTCCGAATAGCCAGAAAGCATGTTAAATACCGCAGTTGCATCTTCCCCGATCGGCTCTGCACAGGTTAAAAGTCCGCAGTCGGTATATAATTTTGCTGTAGAATCATTATAATTTCCAGTTCCAAGATGCACATAACGGCGGATACCGTCTTCTTCTCTGCGGACAACCAGCGTGATCTTGCTGTGCGTTTTCAGTCCTACAAGTCCGTAAATAACATGGCAGCCTGCTTTTTCCAGTTTTTTTGCCCAGATGATATTGTTCTCCTCATCAAAACGGGCTTTCAGCTCAACCAGAACGGAAACCTGTTTTCCGTTTTCTGCTGCCTGTGCAAGTGCAGCGATGATCGGCGAATTGCCGCTGACACGGTAAAGCGTCTGCTTGATCGCCAGAACATTTGGATCTTTTGCAGCCTGTTTCACAAAATCGACAACCGGAGCAAATGTCATGTACGGATGATGCAGCAAAATGTCACCTTTACGGATATTGGCAAAAATGCTGTCATCGTTCATCAGTGCCGGCACCGGCTGCGGAATATATTTTTCTACTTTGTACTCCTCAAATCCCTCCATGCCGTACAGCTTCATCAGGAAGGTCAGATCCAGCGGTCCGCCTATCTCAAACACATCCGAATCTTTCACGGCAAACTCTTCTTTCAGGATATCCAGCAGCCGTTTATCGATCTTGCCTTCGATCTCCAGTCGGATCACTTCGCCCCACTGACGTTTCTTTAACTGTTTCTGGATCTCTTTGAGCAGATCCTCCGCCTCGTCCTCGTCGATCGTCAGATCCGCATTTCGCATGACGCGGTATGGATGTGCACACACGACATCGTAACTTAAGAACAGTTGTCCGATGTTTCGCTCAATGATCTCTTCCAGAAGGATCACACGTTTTTCCCCGTCTTTTCCTTCCGGGAGCTCCACGATCCTTGGCAGTACAGACGGAACCTGCACCGTCGCAAAATCCAGTGTCTTATGTTTTTCTTTTCCGTCTTTCCGGCAGATCAGTGCACCGATATTCAGGGTTTTGTTGCGGATCAGCGGAAACGGTCTGGAAGAATCCATCGCCATCGGTGTCAGGACCGGATAGACATTCTCCTCGAAATAAGCATCTACAAATTTCTTCTGCTCTTCGCTCAGACTCTCATGCTCGGAAATAATTTTCAGCCCCCGCTTTTTCAGGGCCGGAATCAGAGAACGATTATAAGTAGAATACTGCTGATCCACCAGTTCGTGCGTCTCCTTTAATATCTTCTTCAACTGTTCCTGTGCTGTCATCCCGGAAATGTCTTTTTTGGTATAACCTGCATGTACCATATCTTTTAAAGATGCCACACGGATCATAAAAAATTCATCCAGGTTGGAAGCGGTGATGCTTAAGAATTTCAGCCGTTCAAATAACGGAAGTGTGACATCTCTTGCCTCCCCTAAAATACGGTTGTTAAACCCAAGCCAGCTTAATTCACGGTTTGTATAGTATTCTGCTTTTTTTAAATCTATTTCACCCATACCGATTCCTCCTCATTACATCATTTTCTTCTGACGCAGCACCGGACGGATACTAAACACCTCTTCGAAAAATGCTGCTTTTTTTGCAAACTCTTTCTTTTCCAGTGACAGGTCTTCATCCGAATATAACTGAATAACCAGTTCGTTTCCGTGCAGTGTCTGTTTTGCCTCTTTTGTTTTCTGCTTGTGGCTGCGGTCCAGCGAATTTACCACCCCGAGGATTGCTGTCAGCTTGGCGATCGTCAGATAATTTTCTCTTGTTATCAGACTGCTACTGCCTATCGTATCGTACTCTTCCAGCGGCACCGTGTTATATTTCACCACATTTGCAACAATCTCCTTCTCTTCCTCCGACAATCCGATGATATCCATCGCCATGATAATATGATAAGCGGACTCTCCGGCATTTGAAAGACTGATAAATTTGCCGCATCCATGCAGGATCACCGCAATGCGCAGCAGCAGACGATCCCTCTCTGTAAGCCCCTGGATTTTTCTGATCTTATCAAAAATGCCGACAGCCATGTCTTCACACACTTTGATATGTGACTTGCTGCACTGATAACGCTTTGCGGCATTTCTTGCTGCTGCCAGGATATCTTCATCAAAATCATGGCCAAGCTTCAGAAGTTTGCTTTGCTGTGCATATTCATATGCCATGCCATCCGTCAGATGCAGACCCGGCATCCAGATATTTTCCACTTCTGTCGCTTCCAGAAAACACCGGTAAACGACAAGGGACGGACGCAGCACCGAGATCACATCTTCCGGAACTTCGCAGCGCCCTGCCGCATCTTCATCCGAGCGGTAGATCACTTCGTCATAAAACTGCAGGAAATCTGCTCTTGTCATTACCGTTTTATGGACAGCATCACCGATATGATCTCCAACTACGATCAGATTAGAGATCACACGATCTTTCAGATACAGTTTCTTGTATGCCAGAAATTCATTTCGGACCACTTCTGTCAGTAAGGTCTCATAATGTTTGAGACTGACCCCTTCGTTCATCATCCGCTCACGCAGACGTAAATTTCCAATCTTCATATTCTGGCTTGCAACAAGGCGATCCTTATCAAACAGTGAAATCTGGATACTGCCTCCTCCGACATCCACGATGGCTGTTCCTTTCTGGATCATACGGTTGAATTCATTTTCTCTGGATGCAATCGATTTGTAATCCATAAAACGCTGCGATGCATTTGAAAGCACTTCCACGTCAAGAGAAGTATGGCGCTTCACACGGTCGAGAAAAACAAGCTGATTGGCCGCTTCTCTTACCGCACTTGTGGCACATACACGCCAGTCGTCCACGCGATATCCCTTCATGATTCTCACAAAATCATTTAAAACCCGGCAGAGTTCATCCGTCATTTCTACACTGATCCTGCCATCCCGGTAAACATCTTTGCCAAGCTCCATGCGATGGCACACGCAGTCGATCTCCTTGATTCCTTTTCCGGAGGTGATCTCAAAAATTTTCATTTCCACTTCGTAGGAACCTATATCGATTGCTGCAAAAAGTTTCATACTCACACGTCCTTTCTCTCCTGTCCAAGCAGATGATCAATAAACTGCTGTGCAGTACGTCCGGAAAGACCGCCATACTGCAGCTCCCACTGATTGGCCTTTAAAAACAGCTCATCTTCCGGCATTGTGATTCCGTGTTTGTCTGCCAGGACGCGGACGATTTCCTGGAATTCTTTTTTGCTCGGTGAGCCAAAATAGATTTTCAGTCCGAAACGATATGCCAGTGACAGCTTCTCCTGTACGGTATCGGAAGTATGCAGATCGTCTCTTCTCTCTTCTTTGTCGCTGAATTTTTCACGGATCAGATGTCTGCGGTTGGAAGTTGCATAGATCAGCACATTTTCCGGTTTGCGTTCCAGTCCGCCTTCGATCACAGCTTTCAGGTACTTATATTCGATTTCAAATTCCTCAAAGGAAAGATCATCCATATAGATAATAAAACGATAATTTCGGTTTTTGATCTGTGCGATCACATCATTCAGATCCTGGAACTGATGCTTGTAAACTTCAATAATGCGCAGTCCCTGATCATAATA
>CAJMMS010000058.1 GCA_905214675.1 uncultured bacterium | reverse complement strand
AGCGGATCCCCGGAGAAAAATATCCGCCTGACGGAAAAAATTAATGCAGAAGTGAATAACAGCAGAATATCTATTTCGGTGCTTCCTATGGATACGGACAAGCTTGCAGATGCAAAAGAGTTTATCCTCACGGCAATGGGTGAGACGGGAATGGATGAAACAGAGATGCAGACGGGGATTGAACTGATGGGTTATGAATTTACCGCTGTGACAATGAAAGGAAAGCTTTTTGCAGATACGCTGGAAGGTACAATTTCAGTAAAAGGAAAGAAAGCAACACTTGAGATTTTAAGTCCGGTGGGGGAAGTCATCAGAATTATGGACGGAGAGAAGATTGGAGAATCTGTACTCTTTCATCTGGATGGAATGGTGCCGGGTATCATGTACCATTTATCAATAAACGAAGCATAAAACTTTTTAAGAGAGGTAAAATCAATGGGAAAAAAGAAAAAAGAACTTGGTTTCGACAGTGACGGCGCAAAAAAAGTCATGCGAAAAAGAGACTATATGGCAGATATGTCAGGGCAGTTGGCACTTGGACTTATGGCAAATGTAGTCGGTCAGCTTACATACTTCTATACAGACAAGGTGGGTCTTGCTGTTGGCGGTGTCGGTATTGTGATGGCAATCGCTAAAGTTATTGATGCACTTACTGATATCTGGTTTGGAAATGTAATCGAGCATTCAAAAGGCGGAAACAGTAAATTTTACAAATGGATGTTCCGCATGATGATTCCGGCGGCAGTAATTACATTTTTGATGTTTACAGTGCCGAAAGGTCAGACAATCGGAATGATTTATGTACTTGTGACTAATGTATTGTTGACAGCCGTAATTTATACGATGATTGCAACACCGTTTGGTGCAGTTATGGTTGTGCGTACCAACAGCCAGGTAGAACGAAGCAATATGGGTATCTTCCGTGCAGTAGGAAACTATGGGGCAGGGATGATCATTTCGATTATTATTATTCCTGTTACTAATATGTTAGGTGGAACACAGAGTGCATGGATTAAATTTGGAGCGATTTTAGCGTTAATTGTTCTTTTGCTGCTTGCAATTTGTTATAACAACGGACGCAAGGCAAAGTATTCAGAAGATACAGAAACGCTAAATGAAGTAGAGGAGGAAGAGGCAGTTCCGTTTAAAGATGCGATTAAAATGCTTTTTGGAAACAAATACTGGGTGATTGTTCTCTTATTCAATATTATTACAAATGTTACAAATGCGATTGCAGCGGCATCCGGAACTTATTACTGTAAATGGATCTTCGGAAATGATAATCTGGTGGCTATAACAGGTATCGCAGGGCTTGCGGCAACTTTACTTGGATTTGTGCTTGCGAAGCCAATCATTTCTAAACTCGGAATTAAGAAAACGGTTTACTTTGGGGTGTTAGGTCAGGCAATTACCTGTGTGGTCAGGTGTGTCGTTCCGACGAATTTCATGGCATGTACGGTGATGTCCTTAATCGGAAGTTTAGTACAGATTCCGCTGATGTGCTTATATGGAGTGCTTCTTGCAATGGCTGTCGATTATAATGAATGGAAATACGACAAGAAGCTGGTAGCAGTATCTTCAGGAGCAATCGGATTTGGAAGTAAAGTAGGCGGCGGACTGGGAAGCATTATTTTATCAGTCTTTCTTGCAATCGGAGCCTATGATGCTACATTGGAAGTTACAACTACTTCTATGAGATATGCAATTTACGGGTTCTCAAATTATCTGCCGTTAGTGATGAATTTGCTGATGTTCTTTGTATTTACAAAGTTTGATTTGGAAGAGAAGCTTCCAAAAATGAGAGCGGAAGTTGAAGCACGTAGAAAGGGTCAGAATAACTAAATAAAAATATATCAGGTATGGAGCCGGCCATTTATGACTGGCTTCATGCTATATCAGAAATTAAATGGAAAGTGGAGAGATGATAAAATGAGCGACAAATATCAGAATACAGAATTGATACCGGAGGAAAGGGCGGCATATCTTTTAGAGGAACTGAGTCTGGATGAAAAAGTGGCTCAGTTGAACTGTGTTTTTCCATTTGACAAGGCGAGTTATGATTTTGCCGGAATCAATGAACAGACAAAGCATGGAATCGGACAGGTAAGTACGCTGGAAATGCGGAGAATGGAAAGTCTGGATGAAGTGGTCCGGTGGCAGAGAAAGGTGCAGAGAATCGTTATGGAAAACAGTCCGCACCGTATTCCGGCAATTTTTCATATGGAAGGACTCTGTGGAGCATTTATTCAGGATTCCACAAGCTTTCCTTCCGGAATTGGAAGGGGTGCCGGATGGAATCCAAAGTTGGAGGAGAAAATTGCAGAAATTGTAAGCCGTCAGGAAGCTGCTTGTGGTATTACGCATGTCTTTGCCCCTGTGCTTGATATTTCCAGAGATTCCAGAATGGGACGGCAGGGAGAAACGTATGGAGAGGATCCGGTTCTTACAGCCAGCCTGGGATCAGCTTATACAAAAGGGTGCCAGAAATATGAGACAGCAGGACGCAGAACAGAAAGTGTAGCCAAGCATTTTCTGGCATTTCATAATTCAGCAGCAGGTATTCATGGGGCCAATAGTGATACACCGGAACGTTTGTTAGAAGAAATCTATGGAAAGCCATTTCAGGCAGCCATTACAGAAGCAGGTTTAAGAGGAATCATGCCCTGCTATTGCCTGATCAATGGAGAGCCGGCTTCCGCATCGCATCATCTTTTGACAGAACTGCTGAGAGAAGAGATGGGGTTTGACGGACTTTGCGTCAGTGATTATGGCGCCATTAATAATGCATTTATGTTTCAGGGAATCGGGGAAACCAAAGAGGAAACAGGACTGTTATGCCTGGAGGCGGGAATGGATATGGAGCTTCCAAGTGTTGAGGGCTATGGGGAAGCATTTAAGAATCTGTTTGCGTCAGGCAGGGCAGATATGGACATTCTGGATCGGGCTGTAAAAAGAGTCCTGACGGCAAAGTTTCGTATGGGGCTGTTTGAACATCCTTTTGCTTTGGAAGGAGAAGAGCTTCGCAGAGTTTTTATGAATAAGAAGGATAAAGAAATTTCCCTGCAGTCTGCAAAAGAATCTATGGTACTGATTAAAAATAATGGTGTGCTTCCGATTCAAAAATCCGTAAAAAAGATTGCACTGATCGGACCTCACGCAGACAGTCCGAGAAAGTTTTTCGGAGGATATACGCATATGTGTATGATGGAATCTACCTATGCAATTGCCAACTCGATTGCCGGGGTCAGTGGAAGTGAAAATGTGGACAACAAAGAAATCGTGACTGTTCCGGGAACCAATATTCAGTCAGATGAAACGCCGGAATTTGACGTGATTCTGAAACGTCAGAAACCGGACTGCCGAAGTATATTGGAGGAACTGAAAGCTCAGATGCCGGATGCAGAGATTCGTTATGCTTATGGATACCCGATTGCAGGAGCGGATCAATCCGGTTATGCCCGGGCGCTTGAAATTGCAGAGGATGCCGATATTGTGATTCTTACTTTAGGAGGAAAGCACGGAACCTGTTCTATGGCCTCCATGGGAGAGGGTGTGGATGCGACAAATATCAATCTTCCGGAATGCCAGGATGCATTTATCAGGAAGGCAGCAAAGCTTGGGAAACCGCTGATCGGAGTTCATTTTGACGGACGCCCTATATCCAGTGATGCGGCAGATGCACATCTGGATGCAATACTGGAGGCTTGGAATCCGTCCGAGATGGGGGCGGAGGCAGTTGTGAGCACTCTGCTTGGCAGGTATAATCCTGGAGGAAAAATGCCGGTAACGACAGCTTATACTTCCGGTCAGATTCCAATTTATTACAATCACCCGCATAATTCCGCATGGCATCAGACCGGAAGCATCGGCTTTTTGAATTATGTGGATATGCCGCATACACCGAGGTATTATTTCGGACATGGTTTGTCTTATACAAAATTCGAATATAGCAATCTGCAGTTATCCAAGGATTGCATTATGCCGACAGAAAGTATCCGGATTCAGTGTGATGTGGAAAATACAGGAGAATACAAGGGGGATGAAGTCGTTCAGCTTTATCTGAAGGATATTCATGCAAGCATGGCAAGACCGGTCAAGGAACTGGCGGGATTTAAGAGAATTACGCTAGTGCCGGGAGAAAAGAAAAAAGTAATCTTTGAGATAAAAGCATCACAGCTTGCATTTCTGGATAGAAGGATGAAATGGAAGATTGAGAAAGGAACTATTGAGGCAGAAATAGGAGGCTCTTCAGAGGATATCAGACTAAGCGGCGCTTTTGAGATTGTAGAAAATGGATGGGTTGCCGGAAGAGACAGAGCGTTTTATGCAGATGTGACAGTGGAGTAAAGAGAATGGTTAAAAATAGAAAATTGCTTGCAGAGCAGCTGGTAGAAGAATCGGTTGTTCTGCTGAAAAATGAGAATCAGCTTCTTCCGCTTCAGGAAGGACAGACAGTTGCTGTGTTCGGACGATCAGCACTTGTGACCTATGTTTCCGGAAATGGTTCCGGAGCGGCAAGAGGAGCAGAAAGCAGTAATATCATAATAGAACTTGAGAAAGCAGGAATCTCTGTATGTGAGGAGTTAAAACAGTACTATCTGCAGCAGCGGGAAGCGGAAGCAGCGAATCCGCAGGAAAAATTCGATTTTTCCCAGATGAAGGAGGCAGTAAACAGCGGCCTGATGTATGAGATATTTGGAACGTACCATGCGCCGGTACCGGAGTATCCGATTCCGGAATGTCTGCTGACCAATGTGAGAGACAGGACAAATACCGCAATTCTTGTGCTAGGAAGAAATGCAGGCGGCGAGGAATGTGACAGAAGATTGGAAGGAGATTATTATCTTACCGAAGAAGAAAAGAAGCTGGTCAGCCAGGTGTGCGAAAACTTCCCGGAAGTCATTGTAATCCTTAATGTAAATGGACTTATTGACCTGGAATGGACAACAAAGTATGCTTCCGTAAAAAGTATTCTGTTCCTTGGTCTTCCGGGAGAGGGTGGTGCAAAGGCTGTTGCAGAAATCATTAAAGGTAATGTTTCCCCTTCCGGAAAGCTGGCATTTACAATTGCACACAGGTATGAGGATTATCCTTCTGCAAAGCATTTTTCATGGGACAAGGAGAAGGAAGAACATATTCTGACTTATGAAGATTATGGACTGGATGCGGAAGAAAACGGGAGCTTCGGTTTCCGAAAAAGCCCGGTGACCGTATATCAGGAGGATATCTATAACGGCTACCGGTATTTCAGTTCTTTTAGGAAAGAGGTATTATTTCCATTCGGACATGGGCTTTCCTACACAAAATTTGCATTAGATGCGGCCGCTGTTTCAAAAGAAGAAGACGGGATAACTATAATAATTGATGTGAAGAATGTCGGACTCTGTGCAGGCAGGGAAGTCGTGCAAATCTATGTTTCTATGCCGGATGGAAAAACAGAAAAAGCAGAGAGAGAATTAAAGGGATTCGCCAAGACAGAAGTTTTGAAACCGGGAGAGAAAACAAGTGTGTCAATCCATATACCATGGGATGGACTTTCGTGTTATGAGGAAAAATCCTCCGTATGGCTGATTGAGAAGGGACGATATAAGCTCAGAATGGGAACGTCCTCGGAAGAGACCGTCTGCATCTGTGAGTTAGATGTTTCGGAGGACATTATATACAGCATTTGTCGTTCAGCGCTTGGGTTGAAAGCATGTAATGATGGAAAACTTACGTTTTTAAAGAAAAATTGCCTGAAAGACCAGGAGTTGCCGAGTGATGCATGCGGCGGAGTCTGTGAAGAAAATCCAATGTATAAACTAACGCTTTCAGGAATTGATGTCAAACCGGAGAAAAGAGAGGCGGGGCAGGGAAGGCAGGTAAGAGATTTTTCAGATTTCACAGAGGAACAGCTTGCGGCACTTCTCGTAGGCTTCGGTCCCGGAATTCCCTTTGCAGGATTTCTGGATACAACGTTTCCGGAGACCATCTGTGATAAAGAAGGAAAGCCTTTGACCTGCAATGATCATCCGGCAGGGCATAATGGATATGTGTCACCAGCAATCAAAGATAAAGGAATCCATTCTGTTTTCTATATGGATGGACCTGCCGGAATCGGGAGAACTGCGTGGCCGACGGAAATGCTGCTGGCATGTGCGTTTAATAAAGAGGCGTGGTACAGATTTGGAGAAGCAGTGGGGGCAGAGTGTGAGGAAGCACAGGTTGATGTGTGGCTCGCACCTGCAGTAAATCTTCACCGAAATCCGTTGTGTGGTAGAAACTTTGAGTATTTTTCAGAAGATCCTTTTCTTACAGGAGTGTGTGCCTGCGCAATTACAAAAGGCGTACAGGAAAATCATC
Organism: uncultured bacterium; assembly: GCA_905214675.1. Lineage (GTDB taxonomy): Bacteria > Bacillota > Clostridia > Lachnospirales > Lachnospiraceae > Hominisplanchenecus. The sequence goes on along the minus strand of CAJMMS010000058.1, from coordinate 4,093 downwards.
AGGTACTGGTGTGTCCAAAGCATTTCGCAGTTAATGAGCAGGAAACCTACCGCAGGGGAAACGCAAAGAAACAGTATGACGCAGTAGATTCTGTTATTACGGAACGGGCAGCCCGGGAACTGTATCTGAAACCATTTGAAATGCTGGTAAAAAAAGCAAATGTACGCTGCATTATGACTTCTTTTAATAAAATTAACGGGATATTTGCAGGTGGAAACAGCGACCTGTGCAACCGGATTCTGCGGGAAGAATGGGGATATGAAGGATTTCTGGTGACTGACTGGGGGGATATGGATATTGTGGTGGATGGCGCGGATGCAGTTGCGGCCGGAAATGATGTTGTCATGCCCGGCGGGCCGCCAGTGATTAACCAGATCCTGAACGGATACCGGGAAGGGCGAGTGACACGCGGGCAGCTGGAGACAGCAGTGCATCACCTGCTGCAGGTAATCGAGAGCTTGAAAGGGAGAAATGGCGAGAATGGAAAAGAAAATATATGAATTTACAAACGACGGCAATTCCTGTGTGATTTATGATGCAAAGCCGCCAAGATACTGGTTTAACTATTTGTGGAATGAAAACGGCTACTGTGCGCAGGTTTCCCAGAACGGGCATGGGCGCAGCTATTACCTGAATGAAAGAGCAGATATGTGCATGATCAATAACAATGATGCAAGATATTTCTATATCCGGGATGATGAAACGAATAAAAGCTGGAATATCGGTGCAGCGCCGCTGAATGAACAGGTAGAAAGCTATCAGTGTGAGCACAGTATCGGATTTTCCAGACTACAGTCGGAGTGTCAGGGGATAGAGAGTTCATGGAGCATTTTTGTGCCGCAGACAGGATTTCAGGAAGTGTGGACGTTTCGGCTTAAGAACAAAAGTAGAAAAACCCGTACACTCAGCACATTTTCAGCGGTAACTTTTGAGCTGGAGGGATTCTCATACCCCCGTTATTATGAAATGTACCGTTGCCTTGAAACTTCCTTTGACAGGGAATTAAATGGAATATATTGTAGATCCGCTCATCCGTTTGCACCGCATAAACGGTACAATGCTTATCTGGCTGCTTCCGAGCCTGTGTATGCTTATGACGGGGATCTGGCCAGATTCTGTGGAGCGGCAGGATCTGTCACGAAACTGGATGCTTCTGCTTATGCACTGTTTCAGAGACCGGATGTAGTAGTAAATGGCAGTGACTGTACGAATTCGGAGGCGGCACTGTTTATTCTTGGCGGTGTGCTGCAGCATAAGTTCATACTGCAGCCGGGCGAGACGAAGGAAATCAGGATGGTCTTCGGCGTCAGTGAATCTCTGGATGAGGCAAGAGCGACAGCTAAAATGTATGCGGATGCTAAGCGTACGGAAAGTGCCTGTAAGGAGGCCGTGGAGTATAATCTGGACAAATACAGTTCCCTGTCCGTCACCACACCGGACAGCAAAATCAATCATATTATGAACCAGTGGCTGAAGAAGCAGATAGACTGCTGTATTGTTGGGAAAAAGGGTGTGCGGGATAATCTGCAGATTGCAGTGGCACTTCTGAATTATCGTCAGGAGAAGGCCAGGGAGGAGATTCTGGAATGTCTGCGCCATCAGTTTCGGGATGGTCATGCCGTATTGACCTGGTATCCGTATGACGACACCAGGTATTCAGACCAGCCGTTCTGGATTATCTGGGCGGTGTGTGAACTTATCAAGGAGACGGGAGATTACACGATTCTGCAAAAGAAGATTGAGTGGCAGGATGGCGGTGCTGCGGCTGTAGTGGAGCACTTAAAAGCAGCCGCAGATTGTCTTATCCGGGATAAGGGAAGAAATGGGCTGAGCCGGATTTATTTTGCAGACTGGAATGATGCGCTGAATATCACAACCGATCCGGAAGCGGAATCCGTCATGCTTTCTCATCAGTTCTGTCTTGCTTTCAGAGAACTGAAGCTGCTTATGGAAAAAATCGGGGAGACTGATTATGCAGAATTTCTGAAAAAAGAATATGATACCATGAGAAAGAGTATTAATGAGAAAGCCTGGGATGGTGAATGGTATATGCGGGCACTCAGTAAGAAGGAAAACATTGGTTCCAGAACAAGTGAAGGCAGTAAAATCTATCTGAACGCCCAGACATGGGCAGTTCTGGGAGACGTGGTAGATGAAGAAAAGCTTCCGAAGCTTCTGACTTCGGTTGACAGTATGGAACATGATTTTGGTTTCCCTCTGAATATGCCGCCGTATGAGAAATATTCTCCGAATGTTGGACGGATGTCGGGAATGCTGCCGGGGCTGTTTGAAAACGGCGGAGTATATTGCCATGCAACGGGATTTAAGATCCTTATGGACTGCAAACTCGGCAGAGCTGAAAAGGCACTTTGTACTCTGAAAAAAATCATGCCGGACAGTGAAAAGAATCCGTCCACGCAGTCCGGCGCCGAGCCATATGTATTTACAAACTGCTATTCCACACATCCGAAATATTACGGCAAATCTTACTGGTCCTGGACAACCGGAACCTCTGCATGGTGCATGAAGGGACTGTATGAAGGCATTATGGGGGTAAAACGCGGATATGACGGGCTGGAAATTACCCCATGTTTTCCGAAAGAATGGGAACGGGCTGAGATGACGAGACATTTCCGAAACGCAGATTATCATATTGTAATTGAGAATCCGCAGTGTCGGAAGGCTGTCACATCCGTAATTATTGTGGACGGAACACAGATAAAAGGAAACAGGATTCCGGATTTTGCAGACAATAAAAAGCATGAAATAAAGGTTATCCTTCAATAAAAATTATTAGCACACGCTACTGATAAGCGTCGATGTAGGGGGAAATGGCTTGGAATGGGACAGAAAATCAGTGCCTGTTTTTTCTCTCACCTGAAGCTGATAAAATACAGTGGGAAACCCACCAAGGTAAGGTCTAACCAACCGCCTTGTACCGAGTCCTTGGAATTGAAGCGGTAACGTTAGATTTAAGCGTAGGACAGGGAGCAACAGAGCCGAAACGAAAGTGAAGTGATTGAGCTGGGAAATGATTATGAGGTCGGAAATGGTCGAAGCGTTCTATTACGTTGCAGACAACATCAGATCGTGTTCTGGATGTCAGCAAGATCGAGATCGACAAAAGCGCCGCGTGTGCCGACGACACCGGCTACGTTGGCGAGTACATCGATTCTTCCGTATTTTTTCATAACAGTTTCAACCACATTGCGGCAGTCATCTGCAGAAGAAACATCGGCTTTCAGGAAGGTAACATCGCCCTCTTTTTCATTTCTGATGCTTTTTTTTCGGTTTTTCCTTGCTTTTTAGAAAGATGCTGTTATAATAAGGAAAAGTGAATAAATATACATCACATGAGGAGAGAAGGAGATTATTATGAAAATGAATTTTGCAAAAAAAGCAACAGCACTTGCAATGTCCGTTCTGTTTGCTGTTTCGATGGCAGGATGCGGGAGTTCTGCATCTACCGCAAAGAAAGTAGAAGTAACATCCGTAGAGGATCTGGCAGATCTGAAGATTGGTGTACAGACCGGAACAACAGGTGATTCTCAGGCGAGCGATGCCGTTAATGCAGATTCCCAGATGCAGCGTTACAACAAAGGCGCCGATGCTATTCAGGCACTGAAAAACGGAAAGATTGACTGTGTTGTCATCGATTCCCTGCCGGCAGAAAAATTCGTTGCAGCAAACGATGATCTGAAAATTGTAGAAGGCATTTTTGATACCGAAGAGTACGCGATGTGCTTCAAAAAAGGAAATGAGTTAAGAGACGAGTTCAACACTGCATTGGCAGAGTTGAAAGAGGACGGAACTCTTGATGAGATCATGAGCAACTACATTGGTGATGAAGTCGGCCAGCATCCGTATGAGTCCCCGGCAGACGTGGACCGTTCCAACGGAACGCTTACCATGGCAACCAACGCTGAGTTCGAGCCGTGGGAGTACAAAGAGGGAACCGATATTGTTGGTATCGACGCTGATATTTCCCAGGCCATCTGCGATAAGCTTGGTTATGAGCTGAAAATCGAGGATATGGCATTTGAAACTATCCTTGCATCCGTCAACAGCGGAAAAGCAGATTTCGGCGCAGCCG